>JACGMN010000007.1 GCA_014061035.1 Candidatus Methanophagales archaeon
CATAGCGAATAAAAATGTTTTTTGCAATTCTCTATCTGTATTTTAGGCTCTCCGAGCTTTACACGCTCCTTGTGTTCTATCCCCACCACTTGCTTCTCAAACTCTTCTACTACGGTCTTTGAATCGCCATAGGCAATAATCTCGCCATGATCCAGCCATAACGCTTTCTCAGTTAGTTCTTTAATTGTAGAGGGCCAATGCGACGTGGTTATCAAAGTCATTCCAGCCTTTGTACCATCTATCAACGCTTTATGCACCAGCTTTCCAGTCTTTACGTCCAACGTTCCTGTCGGCTCATCAGCTAACAGTAGGATTGGGTCTAATGCCAGTTGCCGCGCTAGCACCACTCGCTGTTTCTCGCCGCCGCTAAGATCGGTCGCAGGAAAGCTTATTCGATGGATCATCTTTACGGCTTTCAGCAATTCATACGCCCTTCTAACGCGCTGCTCTACTGGATATTTTCTGCTATCCAATGCATGTAAGACGTTATACATGACTGTCTCATCACCGTATAACCCGAACGTGCGCTGCAGCATGATAGCTACACGCCTCTTTATCTTCCTCCGTGCATCTCTATCTTTCCAGTAATTCACTTCACGCAATTCTAACTTGCTCCCGCACTTGGGGCACGTCGACCCTACTTTGCTCGGAGGCTCTATCGTTCCGAGCAGTGGATGAGTCCACTCATGCAGCTCCTCTCTATCTAGATAATCTGGACAGATCGCAACACTGAAGATTACCTCTCCCTGTACCGGTGCATATTCCTCCGTCCCGCGCAGCATGTGAAGCAGAACCGATTTCCCTGACCCACTCCGTCCAAGCAAACCTAATGACTCGCCTTCATTTATTACTACACTCACGTTCTTCAAAACCTCTTTGCCATTAAACTCATTAGAGACGTCAGAGATTCTTATGAACGGCTCACCTTTTCTGACCATTTATTTATTCATACCTCCACTGCATCATTCGCATTTCACAACAACTTTTTTCTCTCTTATCAGAGTACCTCGCATATATTGAGAAGTCTTTACACCTATAAATGATATGGTAATTGCGCCGAGGATAGAAGAAAAAAGTGTTAAATATCCCAGTAGATAATTACCAGCATTTAACCAGATTATGCACATACTCCCGCCCCACAGAACCAGTCCAGAGGCAATTATAGTGGATAATATTGCCCACTGCTTCACTATTTTACCTCCTTCTATAAGCTTATTTATCATCTGTCCAATGAGAGGCGATATTGCTACCGCGGTGTACCACCAGATGCTGTGGTTTACAAAGTACACAATACTAACAATTATATGCGCATTCTTGACATCCGGATCGATATATTCCAATCCCGCGGCACCGTGGAAGGTTCCAGCTAATATAAGCACAAATGCAACGATATATGTGACAAACGATAGCTTACCGCTGTATAATGAATTCTTCACGCTATCAACCAATTCTATAACGAGATCCTCACGTCCGAATCCCTTGAGTATCGTGTAAAAGCCTATAATTCCTATGATTGCCGCAATCACTATATTTGTGAAGCCGAAGAGTAAAGAAAAGGCTAATAAGAGCAAAATCAGACCGATTGGCGGCAGGAACGTACGTGAGAACCTCGTGTCATTTAACAATCCTTTGATCATATAAAAAGTGCTCTCTAATGGCTCACTCTGTTTCACCAGTACTCGCCTGACCGAGTCTATCTTTACACGCGACTGAATAAGTGGGACAATTGATTCATCCTCGGCACCATCACTCACGAGAATGGCAGAATCTGCCCGGCATTTAAAGAGGACTTCGTCAAATTCTCGGCCTATTTTTCTATCAGATTCTATACCTACCCTCTTATCGCCCGTGATCAAAGCGACTTCCGCTATCTCGTTCGCGTCTTCTCCACGTGAACTCAAGCGGTCATATATCCTTATTGCTTCAAAGATCGCATTTATATCGGATTCTTCAGGATCCGCGAGAGCCAGCTTTGTTGCTGCGGATAAAAGTGCCTGTTTACCGGTAATAGGTGTCGTTAAACCGGCTTTCTCGCCCATGTCGTTGTCGCGATCAACGCAAATAACGAGCGTCTTTTTGATTTTAGACTCCACCCTTCTTTCTCCTTATAAAATATAGTTCCCTTCTGTTCCCTTCTATTTATATCTAGCAGGGGTTCATGGGTTCATGGGTTCACGGTTCACGATTCACGGTTTAAGGTTAGACATATAAAAATCCTAAACTCTAATTTTCTAAATACTGAACAATTTCAAAATCCAAATATCAAAATATATACTGGATCCATGATCTATGAACCTTGAACCGTGAACCCTGACCCCCTGGCCCCCGAACCCTGATCAGCTATCGTTCGAATTGCGATAGTTTCAACTGGTGCAGTATACAGATTTCACCCGGTATTTCAACAGGATATTCTCCGGTTAGACAGCCTAAACAGAGATTCTCCACATCTATCCCTATGGACTCTATCAACCCTTCTATGCTCAGATACTGTATTGAATCAACATTTAAAAACGTACCTATCTCATCAAGGGACTTCTTCCAAGCCACCAACTCCTCCCTTCTCGGAGTATCGATGCCGAGGTAACAAGGCGCTATGATTGGCGGGCTTCCGATTCGCAGATGCACCTCCTTCACACCTTTCTTCTTCAAATAATCCACGATAAGCCTCGAAGTGGTTCCACGTACGATGCTATCATCTACCAGAATAATTCTCTTTTGCTCCACATTCGCCTGAACAACGTTTAATTTCAGCCGCACAGCAATATCTCTTGAAGTTTGCTCCGGCATGATAAAAGTCCTTCCCACATATCTGTTCTTTATAAAACTTTCCTTATAATCGATCTTTGATAGTTTTGCGTATCCTATTGCAGACGTGACGCCTGAGTCAGGTACCGGTGATACGATGTCAGCATCGAGACTATGCTCCATTGCCAATCGCTCGCCGATTCGCATCCTCACGTCGTAGACTAACCGTCCGTCCAATATGGAATCAGGTCTCGCGAAATAGATGTATTCAAATACGCAATGAGCGCTATTTGTTCCTCTACACAATTGATGAGATTCTAAAGCAATCTCTTTTTTCCCTTGCTTTATCGGCGTCAGTATCAGCACCTCGCCCGGTCGTACATCTCGTATTAGAGTTCCACCTAACGTGTCTATCGCAGGGCTTTCGGATGCTATTATGTAGCCGTTCCCAAAACTTCCGTCCTTTATCTCACCGATACAGAGCGGTTTAATGCCTAATGGATCTCTCACCGCTATTAATGTATTATTCACCAGAATAGCCAGTGAATAGGACCCTATCACAGATTTCATCACTTCTTTTAGTGCTTCTATCATAGAATTCCGCATCAATTTCTTCGCAAGTAACTGTGCTATCACCTCCGTATCTGTATCTGAATGAAATATTCTGCCGTCTTGTTCCAGCTCACTTCTCAATTCCACGGCATTGACGAGATTGCCGTTATGTGCAATTGCAATCTTACCTTTCCTGTAATTCACGAGTAAAGGTTCTGCATTCTCTATATTCGACGCGCCAGTCGTAGAGTACCTGACATGACCTATACCTAAGTTACCCTTCAACGATTCTAACCGTTGCAGCGAGAAGACATCATGGACAAATCCCATTCCTTTTATCTGTGTTATACCCGTATTCGCATCTGCACCGTTACTTTTACTTATACTTACTGCTATACCTGCTGATTCCTGTCCCCGATGTTGTAACGCGTAGAGTGCATAATAGAGTGGCAAGGCAGCACTCCCGCTGGTTAAAGCACAGCCTGCTATTCCACATGCTTCTTTTTTATCCACTATTTATATGCCCCAATATTCCTTTTGTACTTTCTTTACTTCTTCTACTCTTCCCGCCACCTGCTTACTCGTACTGAACTCTCCTTCTTTTGGCTCGCGGCTACGGCTACGGCTACGGCTATGACTACTTGATAAAAGTGAATTAAATACAGATAGAGCCGATTCCGCGATAGCATCCAGGTTATATCCTCCTTCCAAAGCCATTGCAATTCTTCCTCCACAGTTCTCTTCCGCTATCGCAGCTATCAGGTCCATGAATAGCCCAAAACCCGACGATGTTACGTGCATAGATGCTAAAGGGTCTGCGGTATGTGCATCAAATCCTGCGGATACGAGCAGAAATTCCGGACCGAACTCCGCAGCTATTGGCATCAGGATATTGTTGAGCGCATATAAATAGCCCACGTCATCAGTACCAGCCGGAAGCGGGAGGTTAACGGTAAAACCCTCCCCTTCACCTTCACCTACCTCATCTATCCCTCCTGTATGCGGATAGTGTGGATATTGATGTGTAGAAAAATACAGGACTGACCGGTCCTCGAAGAAGAGATCTTGCGTACCATTACCATGATGCACATCCCAATCGACTATCAAAATGCGTTTAATGCCATAGTTCCGCTTCAAATGTTCAGTTGCAATCGCTAAGTTGTTGAATATACAAAAACCCATGCCTTTACTCGAAGTAGCGTGATGTCCCGGCGGTCTCACCAGCGCGAAGACATGCTTTAGGTTATTAGATTCATCCATCACTCCATCTACAGCTTTCAGCACACCACCCGCTGCAAGTAATGCTATATTGTACGAATCACTGCATAACGGCGTATCCGGGTCTAACATTCCACCACCTCTATCGCAGATTGCTTCTACCCTCCTTACATAAGCGTCTGTATGCACACGCACTATATCTTCCCGCGATGCGTTTACCGGCTGAAGTCGCTCTATCCTCCCGCTCATAAGACCCTGCTCTTCCAACTTTTGCAATATGCTTATTAATCGGTTTGCACTCTCAGGATGATTCCTACCTGTATCATGCTTCAAGTAGTCTTCGTGATAGACAAATCCAGTTGCTGTGTTCATCTCATCGTTCTACAGGTAGTCGACTTACTAAAGAATTATATTTTTAAACGTTAAATTAATTATGATATTATAGTATTAGTATAGAGTATAGCGAAACAAATAATTTGAGGCTGAAGGCAGGGGAGGCTGAAGGCGGGGGAGGCTGAGGGTAGATGAAAAAAATATTAATCGAACTGTGTAGAGGTCTGATAGAGGCGCTGGTAATTGTTGTCCTCATAGTCTCAGTAGCATACGCAGCTACGGGGTCGTGGCATATAGGATTTGCTATTGAGTCCGGGAGCATGGAACCAAATATGAATGAAGGTGATTTAATCTTCGTGCAAGCGCCGCAGCGCACAGATATTGTAACATACGAAGACGGTAAACTGCTCAATCATAGGTCATTCGGCGATTATGGTGACGTTATCATCTTTCGTCCAGATGGGCTAAACGATGTAACGCCAATAATACACCGTGCGATGTACTGGGTAGAGGCCGGAGAGAAGATGCCGAATGATAAGCCTGCGCCACATGCGGGGTTTATAACTAAAGGAGATAATAATCCTGATTATGATCAGTCAGCGTTTATGCTCGGAATTGAGCCGGTGAAGCCTGAATGGGTGATAGCGGTGGCGAGAATACAGGTACCGTACTTGGGGTATCCCTCGCTCATCTTGAGGAAAGCTTTTTAAACAGAAGATTAGACGATAAATTAGACGATAAGATAGAGAAATAAGGAACTAAATAAAAATGGGTAGAAAGCCAGCTCGTATGTACACGAGAGTCTCAGGACATGCATTTGTGCGCAAAGAATATATGAAAGGGGTTCCAGGTAGCAAGATAGCTATCTTCGATATGGGCAATCCCGGCGGAGAGTTTCACGCCACTTTGTTTTTAGTCGCAAAGGAAGCTTGTCAAATACGGCACAATGCATTGGAAGCCGCGCGGATATTCGCGAACAGGTATCTGGTGAAAGGTGTCGGGCGGAAGAATTTCTACCTGAAGATACGAGTGTATCCGCATCACGTTCTGAGAGAGAACAAGCTGGCAACCGGTGCAGGTGCAGACCGGATATCGAGTGGTATGCGACAGGCATTTGGGAGACCGATCGGGACAGCAGCGCGGGTGAAGAGAGGACAGAAGATGCTGAGCGTCGGGATCGATGAGCAGAATCTCGAGTACGCAAAGGAAGCGTTGGAGCGCGCAAGTTATAAACTGCCTACACCGTGTAAGATTGTTAGAGATAAATGAAAAAAGTAGTGCTTGCCTATTCCGGTGGATTGGACACTTCGGTCTGCATTCCACTGTTGCGAGAGCATTATGGCTATGACGAAGTAATTTCCGTGCTGGTGGACGTAGGACAGCAGGAAGCAGATATAATCAGGGCTGTAGAAAGGGGCAAGAGGCTCAGTGACATATTCAAGCTGATAAATGCTCAGGACGAATTTGTCTCTGATTACATCTTCCCGTTGATAAAAGCGAACGGTAACTACGAGGGCTATGTGCTTGGGACCGCGATCGCGAGATCATTAATAGCAAAGAAAGTGGTAGAAGTTGCGAAGGACGAGAATGCAGAAGCCGTAGCACATGGCTGCACCGGCAAAGGTAACGATCAGCTCAGATTTGATGCCGTCTTCTGGGCTGCTGACCTGGATGTTATCGCACCGGTAAGAGAGCTGAGTTTGACACGTGAAGAAGAGAAGAAATATGCATTGGAGCATGGCATCTCGTTTGAAGCAGAGAAGAGGTGGAGCATAGACGAAAATATCTGGAGCCGGAGTATAGGCGGTAGTGAATTAGAGAATCCTGCTTTTTTTCCGCCTGAAGAAGTATATCAATGGACTGTTTCTCAAGATAAGGCGCCGGACAATGCAGATATTATAAAGATCGAGTTCGCGCAGGGTATCCCGGTCTCGGTGGACGGACAAAGTACTACCACTACCGGCGTATCGCTTATAAATGCGTTGAACAAAGTGGGTGGCAAGCACGGCGTTGGTAGAACAGATATGATCGAAGATCGGGTCCTTGGCTACAAGGCACGAGAGACGTATGAGCATCCCGCCGCCACGATATTATTGGAAGCGCATCGTGATCTCGAACGACTTGTTCTAACAAGAAACGAGTTGAGGTTCAAAGAGTTTGTTGATAGGACGTGGAGTGAGCTGGTATATCAGGGTTTAGTCATGGACCCGCTGTATGATGCTCTTAATGCCTTTATAGAGAGGACGCAGGAGAGGGTGAACGGTGCAGTATATGTGAAGCTGGAGAGGGGTCTTGCACGCGTAGTGGGAAGAGAATCGAAGAACTCGTTATATTCTTCTACTGACGTATCATTTGAGACAAGGCAGGAGCAAGGGCAGAAAGGGCAGGGGCAAGGGATAGTCGAAGGTTTCTCTATCTATCACAGTTTTCAGGCGCGAAAGTTCAGTGAATTGTAAATATGCAGTAACTACTTAGGTTGCCAGGTTCAAGGTTCAAGGTTCGGGGTTCTTCGCATTATCTTCATACTGCAAGCTTATGTTCTTCGTTTTCTAATCTTGAACCTTGAACCTCAAATCGTGAACCGTGAACCCAGGAACTTTGAACCTGAGTAGCTACCCCAGACGCATAGAAAAAGATATGCGTTTCAGTGTTGCTATTGCAGAAAGGCTTGTTAAATAGCTCGTCTTTGGATTAGCAACCGAGGGGACGTTTCTTACACGGACGAATAAATCACCAAAATCTCCTCTTGCCTTTATTTCATGACTGTTCACTTTCGCAGCAGGGTCTGCAACTATCTTCACCTTTACCTCTGTATATGGACTCATACATGCAATGCACAATGTCGCAGCGACATTTACATTCTCAGGAAAATGCCTCACCGCTTCTTTCGCTGAGCCTATAAACAATGTTGTTGCCTCCTTTATCGATGAGAGATTTATCCCACGTTCTCTGATATACGCATTCCCTTCGAATACCTGCGGATGCTTTCTCGTCGTTAATTCTACTGAATCGATTCTCCCAACGGCGCCGGCTTTGAGTCCATCTATCCCCGCTACAGCACCTGAAGGGATATACACCCCACATCCTTTCTCCTTTGAGATGCGTTCTATCTCTCCAAAAAGAGACGGATCGCTGAGTAGTGCACCGACACTCAAGATCATTACTTCTTTACGCTTTTTTAATGCCGGTATCAGATACTCACGAACTGCCGCCTGCGAGGCACACTCAATTACCAGATCGATCTCGTCTAAAATTTCATCAAGTTCGGTACTATCTGTTTTTACTATCTCTGGCTTCTTTAAAAGAGTTTCACAGAGCGTCTCTATCTTCTCTGGACTGATGTCGATCAGAAATTTTAACTCCATTCCTAAGTTTAACCTGCGGCTATTTACTTCATCCGTGTCTATTGCCTTGCAGATCTCACTTCCGATAGCGCCACAGCCAACAACGCCCACTCTCATTTTTTTATAGTATATTTGATCGATTAATAATATATTATAATATATATGACGCGACCTTTTGTCTTTATAAATGCCGCAATGAGCGCAGACGGGAAGATCTCGACGGTAGAACGAAAGCAGACGAGAATAAGCGGTACGGAAGATATTGACAGGGTTGATTCACTGAAAGCAGGAAGCGATGCAATAATGGTCGGCATCGGCACTATTTTAGCTGATAACCCGTCTTTAACGGTGAAATCCGAAAGTAGAAGAGAGAAGAGAGATAAAGTAGGGAAGGATGCAAATCCCATCCGAATTGTAGTCGATAGCACGGCAAGAACACCGGTTGATGCTGAGATATTGAATAAAGGCGAGGGCAAACGGATCATTGCAGTTTCACAACGAGCAATTTTAGAGGACATCGATCTGTTAAGCAAGAAAGCGGATATTCTGGTCTGTGGCACTGAAAAAGTCGACTTGAAAGAGCTACTTCATATCTTGTGGCTGCGTGGTCTGCGCCGGGTGATGGTAGAAGGCGGTGCAACGCTGAACTGGTCCTTGATCTCAGAACAACTCGTTGACGAGATATATACATATATTGGCAATATGATACTCGGCGGAGAAAGAGCACCCACGCTTGTGGATGGCGAAGGGTTCAAACTCGGCGGCGAGACGACTGGTGGGATAGTAAAGCTGGAGTTGTTACGTATGGTGAAACTGGACGCTGGTCTTTTACTGCAGTGGCGTGTTCAAGGTTCTCAGGGTTCAGGGTTCACGGTTCCGGGTTAGAAAACGATGAACATAACCCAGTATGAAGATAAGGCAACCAATTGTGAACCGTGTGAACCTGACAACCTAAGTAGCACGTTCTGCCGTTCGTGGATTCATCAACTATCACAAGATATATGAAGGGTTGCAAGGCGAACAACCGTGAACCCTGAATCCTGAACCGTGAACCGTGAACCCTGAACCTATAAGAAGCCCCTTAAATATAATGTTTACGTTAGTATAATTTACTTTGTAGCATTTACTTTGTAGCACGCACACCACGCACTGAGGTGTAAGAACAAGGGCTCGTAGCTTAGCACGGTTGGAGCGCTCGGCTGATAACCGAGAGGTCCGGAGTTCAAATCTCCGCGGGCCCATCAACAAACTTTTTTTTAGCGGAGAAAATAGGAGAGTGGAATGGGGATAGAGACAAGGATGATTTTAATCTCACCGGATTCTAAGATAACGGTAGGGCAGATGGCGGGTAAGATTCTGTCTGTTATCAGTGACAATGCGGAGATGGCGGACGCGGAGATCAGAGTAAAAGAGACCTGTTTTGGTGCATTTGTGGAAGGCGATGCGAAGAAAGTAAAAGCGATAGTGGATGAGGTAAGAAAGATGGACCCGAACGGAATTTTTTCAAAGTTACGCGGGTTTCCGATCGGCGACAAGCGGATATGTAGAGCAACGAGGAAAGGCGGACCCAGACCCGGGTTTCACCAGTTAGAACAGGAATCTCAACTGCTGCCTAAGGTGCGAAGAGCACTGGATAAGAATAAGATATAAAGCAACTACACTACTACTACTATCTATATTAAGCACATACAATAAAAGAGAGTTAACTACGATGTATACAGGTGAAGCACTGATAGGGAAAGGATCTGAGGTTGCACACATCGATTTGCTGATCGGAGATAAATATGGACCTGTGGGCGTAGCGTTCGCAAACGCTTTAAGTCAAATGTCTGCGGGGCACACGCCGCTGCTTGCCGTGATAAGGCCAAATCTTCCGGTTAAGCCGCCTACACTGATCGTGCCGAAGGTTACGGTGCGAAACATGAAGGATGCGGAAAGGATATTTGGGCCGGCGCAGAGTGCAATAGCAAAGGCGGTTGCAGACTCTGTAGAGGAAGAGGTAATACCAGAGGACAAGGCTGAGAATTATATGGTAATTGTGAGCGTCTTCATCCATCCGGCCGCGCGAGATTACAATAAAATCTACAGGTACAACTACGGATCTGCGAAGTTAGCGATAAAGAGGGCGATGGATGGTTTTCCAGATATTAAAAAGGTGTTATATGAGAAGGACAGGTCGAGACATCCCTCACTTGGCATGAAAGTGACAAAATTATGGGACCCGCCATATTTGCAGGTTGCTCTGGACATCCCAAATTGGGAGCATATTAAACGCGTGATTTCGAAACTGCCGCGGAGCGATCATTTAATTATAGAGGCAGGAACGCCATTGATAAAGCAATATGGTCTCGATATAATAGGAAAGATAAAGGAGATAAAGCCTGATACGTTTGTAGTTGCAGATTTGAAGACGCTGGATACAGGTGATCTGGAAGCACGGATGGTCGTTGATTCCGGCGCTGATGCCGTGGTGATCTCAGGGTTAGCCCCTCTCAGGACTATAGAGAAGGCAATATCTGAGGCGGTGAAGACCGGTATCTACTCTGTCATCGATATGCTCAACGTGAAGAATCCTGTAGACTTGCTCAAGGAGTTAAGCGGTGCCGGAGCGACGATGCCGGATGTGGTGGAACTGCACCGTGCAATAGATGTGGAAGAGCTGGGAGAGAAGTATGCTTGGGGAAACATAACTGAGATAAAGCGATTACAGTCTGGTAAAGGCAGTAACAGCAGGATACTGGTAGCAGTTGGGGGCGGGATACGAGAAGAGAATGCCCCGGATGCGTTAAAGGCTGGTGCAGATATTTTAGTAGTCGGACGGGGAATAACGAACGCTGGGGACGTAGAAGCTGCAAGTAGAAGGCTCTTGCGGCTGATGAAGGAAGAGATAGACCAGTACCGCGTAATGACAGACTTCTGATTAATGCCGAAACGTAAGAGACCAAAAACACCGTATTTAGAGAAGATCATCCACTGGAAGATGATCATGATCTACTTAATTGTCTTTCTCTCTGCGACTATCGTCCTGACAACGGCAATCGGTCCGGTTTATGTGCCCCCGCTTGAAATAATCGGTTTCATAGGGGACAGACTACTGCCCGGCGAGAGGGCAGAACCTATTCCTCATGAGGTAATAATCTTCGAGGTAAGACTACCAAGAATAATGCTTGGGATTTTGGTCGGTCTTTCGCTGGCAACCGCGGGTACAGCATTGCAGGGTTTATTCAAAAATCCCATGGCAGACCCGTATATAATCGGAATAGCCTCAGGTGCTGCAGTTGGTGCTGCGCTCTCTATACTGGTACTGCATCCATTCTTCGGTATCTTCACAACACCTTTTATGGCTTTTATAGGTGCACTCTGCTCTATTTTCGTTGTTTATAATATCGCGAAGGTTGGCGGAAAGATACCGGTAGACACGTTATTACTCACAGGGATAGCAGTCTCATTATTCTTAGGCGCTGTCTTATCGTTCATGATGTCTGTAGCTGGCGGAGCACTGCATCAGATTTTCTTCTGGCTCATGGGCGGATTCTGGTTAGCTAGCTGGACACAGGTGAAGATAATAGCTCTGCCGGTACTAGTTTGCTTCAGCCTGATTTACCTATTCGCAAAGGACCTCAATGCGATGCTGCTCGGTGAGGAATCCGCGCAGACGCTTGGTATAAATGTAGAGAATGCGAAACGAATACTTCTAGTTCTGTCTGCGTTCATTACCGCGGCTGCTGTCTCCTTTAGCGGAACAATTGGGTTTGTCGGGTTGATAATACCACATGTCACGAGAATACTTGTTGGACCTGACCACCGAATCCTCTTTCCCGCATCTGCCTTAGTAGGCGGAATATTCTTAGTCTGGATGGACGCACTGGCTCGTTTATTAGGCGAAATGCCAGTAGGTATAATCACCGCCTTCGTCGGTGCTCCGTTCTTCATCTATCTGCTTAAGAAGCGAAAAAGCGGGTATTATTAATTCAAAATACCGCAAATATAATGAGCGTTACGCATCGTGCGAGTTCGTTAGAAGCACCCATGACATCGCCACTTATTGCACCAAAATTCTGTCTCGCTACGTAAGAGAGAAAAAATGCGACTATGACGCCTGTGAAGACAATAATGAAATAAAACGAAGCGGTAAAGAGTACAGCAATAAGCACGGCAGAAAGAAGAGCAGCTATGTATTTCCGTACCGAAAAAGAGCGTATAAACAGAGTTCCCATACCCTGCACAGCTCCATTCTCATTCCCATTCCCCGCCCCATTTTTACCTTCACTCACGAATCCCTTGCCTGGTAGTGCCAGTACCATACACGTATTCATACTCAGTTTTGCAGAGACCTCGGCGATTATGAATACTGCAGCAAAATCATAAACCGTGATGGGATCGAGATACAGAAGATTGAAGTCAAAAGCAGCCACTGTGGATATAAATTCTGCACCTACAGTCTCTATGGCAGATAAACTCAATAGGAGAAGAATGATAACAGCGAACAATCCCGCTATTCCTATTTTAGCGTCCTTCATCGCTCTTCTCTTCTCTGCTCTGCTTCCCTGCGCCATCAGACCATCAGAGAAATCCGCTAAACCATCAATGTGCAGCAGACCGGTGAGAAGGTAAAGAACGAGCAGCGTGAGCAAAGCGGCAATTTCAGCTCTTGCCGGCACTGCCACGACTAAAAATCCAAAAACGATAAAAGCAACTACAGCGACGATCAAGCCAATCAATAACCCGACAAAAGGAAAAAGATGGCTATTTACTGTAACTGCATCTATATTTACTACCTTTTTTACCGGTATTTGCGTTAAGAAACTGATAAGATCACGCATATCTTCAAGCCGTTCAATCTTCATCGCTCTAATCGTGATGCGTGAACTAAACCTTACACCCTGAACCCTTAAACCTAAGACTACCTACCTCTTCTCTACCACCACAAAGCTTTTTGTCTTGCTCAGCGGTCGGCATTCTGCTATCTTCACTAGATCACCGATTTTTGCATTTATGCAGAGCGGGTTGTGTGCATGTATCTTTGACTTCCGCTTCTCATATCGTTCATATTTCTTGATTCTCTTAAAGTACGACCGCAGGACAACGACCGTCTTTGGCGTTTTATCGCTTACCACCTTACCTTCTAAGACCTGTCCTCTTACCGGCAACAGCCCATGAAACGGGCAGTTAACATCTTCACATTCTATCTCGGGCGTCCTGACGTCTATCCCTATATCTTTATCTTTGTATGTCTCTTTCATTTTATTTTTTTATCCTATCTTCAGGTCTTGAAACAATCTGTGTACCTTTCACACTCGCGCGTACTCCTCCGCCCAATCCAAAGATGAATCGATTTCCAGCCTTTGGTATCTTCTTCAGATTTTTCCGCTCGTCCTCTATAACAAGCATGTTTCGCGTCTCATCTACCACCGTACCCTCAAGTCCCTGAAGATTACGATTACTGCTCTCAACAACGGTGATACGCAATCCGATCAGCTCATGCTGCAGTAGATTACCAGGAGTTATTTTCATTCTTCACCCTCTAACGTATAGCCCATTACACGAAGCGCTTTCTTTGCTAACTCCATGTTATTGCCTTGTAATCTTATACAACCGTCTTTTACCGTGCCGCCGCATGCGAACCGAGACTTCAACTCCTTCGATAGCGCCTTTAAATCTACTTCCTTCTCGTTTATCCCTTCTATAAATGTGACAATCTTACCAAACTTCTTCCTGAGCGTATAGACCTTCACTATCTGCTGCTCCTTAGCTATCTCTTTGCAAATACATAAATCAGCAGGCAAGCCACATTTATCACAGATTTGCATTCGCTTACTTGCCGCCTCCTCGTGCCTCAGCCATTTCAGATCTGACAGTTTTAATCCTTGCTATTGCCCTCTTTATTACTCCTACACGTCCGGGGTTATCTGAAGAACCACCGGTGGCTATTGTTCCGCGCTCCTGTAACAATTCCTTCGTCAAACTCTTCAGTTCCTCGTTCCTCTCCTTCACACTCATCTTTCTTATCTCGTCAATTCTAAATATGCCCATTATTTGCTTTCCTTTCCTTCTCCTCTTCTGTTGCTTTCTTCTCCTCTTCCTTTTCTCCTTTCTCGTCTACAACTTTCACGTTCATACGAAAAATATCTGGTACATTTGAACCGGGCGCTACTATCCATACTAGTACACCGATAACGCCAGCCTTTTTTTTCGCTATTGCATATCCTCTATCCACTATCTCTTCTGCTATAGAACCACAGTGCTTTATATAGCCCTCGACCATCTTCTCCATTCTGCCACGAGGCCCCTTAAGCTTTCCGGACATGATAATCTCACAGCCAAGTGCTCCCCTATCTATTATTCTTTGTAAGGTTGACCTACCAGCGCGCCTGAAATGCCAGCCACGCTCTATAAGTTTTGCAAGTCTATTTGCCATCAACTGTGCATTTAGCTCCGGCACCTCAATTGGCTGAACGTCTATTTGTGGGTTATCCAGTTCTTGCCTATGGAGTATCTCGTCGGTCAGCCGCTTTATCCTCCTACCATCTTTCCCTATTATCATTCCCGGCTTCTCAACTTTCACCGTTATCTGCGTGCCCATCGGCGTTCTTTTTATCTCCATCCCGCCATAGCCCGCTCTCTCTAGCTCATTCCTGAAGTACTCGTTCAGTCGTACTTTCTTTATCCCTTCTTCTACGTATATCTTCTCTATCACGTTTTACTTATTCATATCCTAACTTAACTCTATCTCTATTCTTCTCTTAACATTATCTCAACGGTGACCGTTTTAGTATTCTTTGGTGTAGCACGACCAAAAGCGCGTGGCATTATCCCACGTATCGTCCTGCCTTGCTTCGTAGCTACGTGCCAGACTCGCAATGTTTCAGTATCGATCCCTTTGTAGTCTGCGTTGTTTTTCGCATTTCTCAGTAATTTTAATATCGCTGCGGTTGCCTTCATAGGGTATCTGCCAGCATACCAATTCTTCAGCCCTCTACGGTGCGCAACCTTCTTTTTATATCGTTTGAATGGAACTGCTACCTTCATATCCAGCACATTTTCTAAATACGTCTCTGCATCCTCCACTATCTTACCTTTTATCGCTCTGCACACCTCACGTGCATGCTTAGGCGAAATATGAAGCTCATAAGCCATCGCCTTTGCTGCTGTTTCAGGATCAATTTTGATCTCTTTACAATATTTTACCCTTCCCATATTGTCTTTATCTTCTTCCTTCTCTCTTTTCGTATCAGTATCAGATAGATCAGTTACGTACGTTAGTTACTTCAGAGGCACGTATTTTGAAGATCTCGTAGCTCCGACACCCGCAGCTCCGTGTGCCACTTTCCTGCGTGTCAAAGCCAGTTCGCCCAAATAATGCCCGATCATCTCAGTTTTTATATCCACATATTCGAAACTTTTTCCATTGTGTATCCCTATCTTCTTTCCTACCATGTCAGGTAGGACGATGGCATCTCTTAGATGTGTCCTTATGCTGTCCTTATCAGAGTTCATAGCGTCAAGCAGTAGTTCCTCTTCAGGTCGGAATGACCGGTTTATCTTCCGCCGCTGCCTCGCACACATCAGTTTAGCCAGATCATCAAGCTTCATCTTCTTTAGCTTCGCCAGTGTATATCCACGATAGGTGAACTCCTCTTTCTTCTTCAAAGTTGTTTTAGTCTTACCCTTTTTTTTCTTTGCCATCTCACTTTTTCACTCTCCTATCCTATCTTATCCTCTTTTCTTTCCAGTTCTTTTTGCCGCTATACTTCCAACCTTCCTTCCTGGTGATGCGCCTCTACCAGGCGTTTTGGACTTACCAACATGCTGATGTGCACCACCACCGTGAGGATGGTCAACAGGATTCATTGTTACACCTCTTACAGTTGGATATTTTGTCGCACGTGCCTTCATCTTATAATATTTTTTACCTGCCTTTACAAAAGGCTTCTCGGTCCGACCTCCACCAGCAACAACACCGATGGTCGCGAAACACTCGGATGATAGCCATTTCTTCTTGCCACTTGGCAGTACAACGAGCGATTTGCCATTCTCCACTTCATGCGCTAACACCGTAGCACAATCGCCGGAAGACCGTACGAGTTTACCGCCGTCATTTGGTCTTACTTCTACGTTGCAGACCATAACTCCTTCAGGTATACGGTGAAGCGGGACTGTATTACCTGTCATTATCTCCGCGGCCGCACCATACGAGACCACATCACCTTCTCCTACTCCCTCAGGTACAATTATAAAACGCTCCTCTACTTTCTTCTCTACTCCATTCATTCCTGGTCTTGATCCTGATCCTGAGAGCTCATCTCTTTCTATCTTTATACGAGCGATAGGAGCGCTCCTCGCAGGGTCGTGCGCTATTTCCACGATTCTTCCTGAGACCGTCTCATTCTCATTCAACCTCACGTGTTCGAGATTTCCTTTATAACGGTGCGAGGGTGCCCTAAAGGTGGGTGATCCCTTACCTCTCCGTTGCGCTATTATTTTCTTCCCCATCGCATCTTTAATCTATTTTAAATATTTCCCGTCGTATATAAAGTATAACTTCTAAAGTATAACTTCTACCTAATTTAGGACGCAGATTTACGCCGATACACGCAGAAAACAAACTAACCATAACCAAGTTGATAGAAGATTCTAAAAATCTCATCCGTCAATTCCGTATATTTAAAATCCTGATTATCTGCGTTCATCTACGTCCGATTATAAAATTTATTCTTTCTCGTTTATAATATTCCAAGCGAGGTCCCTATTTCATTCGCTTTACCTTCCTCCTCTAATTCTACTATTGCTTTTTTCTCACCTCTAAATGTTATCATCGTCCTCACGCGTTTCACCGGTGTATCGAACATGCTCTCCACGTCTCGCTTTATCGCTACTTTATTCGCTCGCGAATCGACAATAAACTGGAGTTTGTTCTCAGACTCGATCATAAGGGCTGCTTTTTCACTTGCAATTATATGCTTCAGTTTTTCTGCCATTTCTTTTTCCTCATTCCTCACTCCTCATTCATTCCATTCCCATTGTAGCAAGTTCGGATATAGACGATTCTGTCCAGATGGTCAACCGCCCGGGATGCGTTCCCGGCGCAAGCAATTCTGCATTAAGGCAATCAGTATATGTGACATCCACACCAGGCAAATTCTTCGCTGCCTTTCTTAGTTCTGATTCATTTTTACGAGAGATAACGATTAAAATGCTCTTTTTAGACTTATACCTTCTACCTCGCATCTTACCCTTGCCCGCTCTTATTTTTCGTTCCTTTGCACGGAGCACATCGCTCCACAGACCTGTAACCTCTAAGAATTTCTTTACATCCGCGGTCTTTTCAAGGCGTGTAAACGAATCTTCTACTACTATCGGTAGCTCCAGTTTCCGCTCAATTTCCACTTCCTCGTTGAACTTATGCCCTCTATTTCTTACGCGTTCACTGTTTATAGTAGCTGCGATAGCGGATCGTATCGCTTTTCGGCGCTCCTTCTTGTTTATTTTCTTTGTTAATATCTTCTCAATCTTAGGAGGATGCGCCCTTCTCCCGCCAACCGTTCCTGGTGCTCTCGCGGCTCTTCGTCCACCGGTTATACGTGCAACTCTGGCAGCTCCTCTACCAGTACCCCAGCTCTTTGCAGATGTTCTCCGCCCCGCTAAAAGATCAGTACCTTTTGGTTGTAGTCTGTTAGATTGCATTGCAAGTACAGCTCTTTTTATCAAGTCTGGTCTGTATTCTTCCATAAATACCGCCGGTAGCGTTATTTCCTTTATAAAATTCCCTGAAAGGTCTAATATTTTAGCTTTATCCTTCATCTCAACACCCCTGTTGCGATCTCTTGCTTATATAGACAATTTCAGGTATAGCAGGCTTAGGGTGAGCTCTTATCGCATGAGAGATTCGTACAAGCCTCTTTTTCGGTCCCGGGACACTGCCTTTTATCAAAATATACTCATTTCTTACGATGCCGTAGTTCAGGAAGCCACCATCCGGCGTTATCTCTTCGCCATTATCCCCTATCTTCATTATTCTCTTGTTATACTCTGTCCGCTGTTGATACCCGGTCTGTCCAAGCTGAGGTACACGCCACCTGACTCTTCGAGGTGTCCAGCCGCCGATAGAACCCACATGACGACCTTTTCCAGACCGCCTTGCTTTTGCATTCTGGATCGTAATTCCCCACCGCTTCACCGGTCCTTGTGTGCCTTTTCCTTTTGTCACAGCGGTAACATCTACAAAATCGCCCTCTTTAACTACCTCTTTCGCCCTTAATTCCTTCCCCAATACTTCTTTTGCATATTCAACATCTTTTGTGAGCTCACCGCTCATCTTTATCTCCATCTGGTCGTGCTTCTTCTTCGGCAGACCGCTTACAACTTCGGGTAGCGTAGAAGTTATTAAGTGCAGACTCAACGCGAGTTTCTTACCGTCTCTCATGATTATTTCTTCTATTGCACCCAGACCAGAGTCTCTTCCATTTTCCGCTGCTCTCCCAGCCCATACTTCTGTTACTGCCTGCTTACCGTAGTTTGTATCTTTATAGAGTCGAAAACCCTCTACACGCATAGGCGGAGTCTCGATTATTGTTGCCGGAACTGCTATTTCCATCCCTTTCGTCAGACTATGTGGATGATCATCGGTCAGTATAAGGTGCGTCATCCCTGCCTTATATCCTGCAAATCCCTGTAGTTTCCTACCCGTAGCTATGGAGAGCTCTTCCCTTTTTATCCTGCAGGTCTCACTCCGTGCTCGCGTCCTCGGAGAAAAGGCAAGTGAACCCCTTCTCGGTCTGTGTCTTTTTGCCATCTTGCTCTTTCTTCTGATATATTATATTTATCAATGCTTACCAATGCTTACCAATGCTTACTCACTTTAAAAATAGGATTATATAAATAATCAACCTCTCAAAATGCACGCCTAACACACTCTTCTGTCTTGCATAGCTTCACTTTCGCAGAACCACAGAGAAGCGGTACATATCTCAACATTTTACCTGAATTTGTTATTACACACCGGTAATTTTCAAACGCTGGCGATACTACGAAACACGTATCACAGATCACCTTCACACCGTAATCTTCTATCTTTCTTACTGTCTCCTGCATACGCTCTTTTATCGCTCTCGCAGTGAAGATAAAGAGTTCATTTCTTACTTTTCTGCCACGGCTTTCTGCGCTCAAGAGTTCGTATATATGCTGGAGTTCCTGAGCAGAGCAGTGAGGGCATCCTATCGCTATTACCACACCGCCTTTTTCTGTTCCCGTATCACAATCACAATCACAGTCCCAGTCCCAATCCTCGTAAAACCGTTTTAAATCGGCTTCTTCTATCTCTGCTCTTTCTGAAGGAACCGGGAAGTCTACTTCTACTAATCCTGCTATATCTATATGGTACAGTCCGATAGAGCCAGTGGCACCTATCGCAGCAGATAAATGCTTCAACTCGTCCTTGCTCGGAGAAAGAGAGGAAGATAAAAATGAAGACGGAGAAAGCTCTATCAATGGTATTTTACTGCTTGCAAGCTCACCTATCAAGAATCCAAGAGCGCTATAGTCCGCGTCTGTAATGAGACGGTCCACATTCACAGAGACACGTATTCGTATCTCAGCCTCTCTCCTTTCCGTCTCGTGAAGCCCGTAAAGAGGTGTTTTGCCTATAAGTGCTGATGCAAGAGCAGACGGCGCACCTTCAATATTCGTTCTTGCACCCAGTACAGAATTGGCATACAGGACGGCAGAAGATTCCGACCATGCGATGTGCTCACCCATCTCCGGCGTATTTCCAATGAGATAAGGAACACAGGTGCACTCCGCGGTGATGCCTAATTTCGTATACGCGTTGATCACTTCCTTTTGCTTCGCGACAAACTTATTTGAGACGTTCATAACATTCCACCGCTCTCTGTCCATGCCGATAGGATTTAACGTGCTTTTGACTTTTACCGTTCTGTCAATCTCATTGTCAATACCAACGTCAATACCAAGACGGTTGATGAACTCAAAAGCGTCCCCGATAGTCTTATAGGACGCACCGGAGATATGCGCTGATTTTATTGGTATTAATTTTGAGGCATTATTTATATCTCCTATTGCAACGAGTATCTCCATCGCCTTTTTCCTCGCCCAGCCCTCTTCTCCTTCATATATCCGCTCTTCTTCCCGCGTAAGGTGCATACTTACTCATACTCCTGATATTTATCTTAAGTATTGTATCCTGTATTCTGTATCCTGCATCTTCATTGTACCTATACAAATACAAACTATTAATCTATAACCGATAGAGCAGATACAGAGATGAAGATAGCGATTTACCATCGCGATATAAGTGGCGGAATAAAGACGCATGTCGAATCGCTTTCGCGTGAATTCGAGAAGCAGGGGCATGAAGTAAAGAGAATAGATCAGTTTTCACTCGGCTCTTACATGCTGGGTAATACTAAGGGTGGCATCTCGTATGGCTTAGACTTTGCGCTAAGCAAGATAAAAGAAAAGGTTGCTGATTGTGATATTCTTCATATACATCACGCTGCTACGGTCTCTGAACTTTTCCTGCCATTCTCGTCTATTTGTTCTGATATCAGTATTGTTAATACGTTTCATACTCAAACAGGGGAAGGCTTGAAGGGTGAAGTGGCACGAACATATATATCACTGATTGTTACACTCTATACCGGACGGTCGAAGAAATTTATCTCGGTAAGTGCAGAGAATGCAGAATATCTCCGTCAGCATTGTTATGTCGATAACATTTACGACTACGAGACCGGCGCTGGCAACAGTAACAGCAAAAGTATCAAGACCGGAACTGAACTTGTGGTTATACCTAATGGCGTTGATGTCAATCGCTTTTATCCAGCGGATAAGGATACGGATACGGATATGGATAAGAACGGAGAAGAGCGTGATGATAGGAAAAAGCCGGTTTGTATAGGTTATCTGGGACGGTTATCTCCTGAAAAGAATGTGATAGGGATGATAAAGGCGGTGAAGGCATTGAAGCAGGCTGAGATAAACTTAAAGATTGCAGGTACTGGGCCGCTGTTTGCTAAACTGAAGAAGCTGGAAGACGAAAGAATAAAGATTTTAGGCTATGTCGAAGACGCTGCTTCATTCTATCGAAGCGTGGACGTTTTCTTACTGCCTTCTAAGCTCGAAGCGCAGCCGATTACACTGCTCGAAGCGATGGCATCGGGGCTGCCGATCATTGCTACCGATGTCGGTGATAACAAACATTTTATCTCAGGAAACGGAATACTCTGCGGAACATCGGTGAAGGAGATAGGAGCGGCGATAGAGACGATGCTATCTGAAAAGAACGGTTGGGTAAAGATGGGTATAGAGTCGCGGAAGATTGTTGAGCAGAACTATACGTGGGATAAGATAGCAAGAAGGACGCTCGAGGTCTATAGAACCGCACTGTCATCATAGACTTTCATCATAGATAAATTGTAACTACTCAGGTTGCCAGGTTCAAGGTTCAAGGTTCAAGGTTCAAGGTTTAAGGTTCAAGGTTCACGGTTGTCAAGCTTGCGCTCTTCATTCTTCATATTTCTTGAGATAGTTTATGGTCATCGTTTTCTAATCGTGAACCATGAACCCCGGAACTTTGAACCTGAGTAGTCACCATAACATAACGTATAACTGTTCTTGAATATATTAAACAAGAGATAATTAACCAGAAGATGGAATCAAAAGTAAGAGCATATGTAGTGGTCACAGGGCAGGTGCAAGGTGTTTACTTTCGCTATGCAACGAAAGAGGAAGCGAGTATGCGGGGAGTAAAAGGGTGGGTTCGAAACCGCAGAGATGGAGCAGTAGAAATGGTATTTGAAGGAGAGAAAGCGAAAGTGGAAGAACTAATAGATTTTTGTCATCGTGGACCACCGTCCGCGAAGGTCTCGTCAGTTAAGGTCATCTGGGAAGACTATACTGGGCAGTTTAAGGATTTTTCTATTCGCTATTAACCAAATTAATTATATATTTCGTACAGACGTGACGTACAGACGTGACATGGCGTGGAATGAGTTGAAGATCGGAAAAAGCACGTTCTTCCCCGTAGTGCGGAAGTTGGCGGAGATGAAAGAGATCGTATTTGATAAAAGTTTCTTAGCAAGTGCCGAGATGGATATGGAGTTGTATTACATCTTCAGGGACGTATCAAGGGACGAAAAGGATGCGAAGAAAATAAAGGAGATAGGACTGAGGTACGACATTACGATTATTCCGCCCGGTGCGCTCGGCATGGAATTCGTTAAGACCGCGGGACATTATCATCCTTATATCCGCGGCTCGGCACTGACATACCCGGAGATGTACGAAGTATTGGAAGGAGAAGCACATTTTTTATTGCAAAAGCGAGAAGAAGAAGAACGGAGCGGTATCGAAGAGATAACCGATGTTGTAGTCGTAAAAGCGAGGAAGGGAGATGTTCTAATCATACCACCTAATTATGGGCATGTTACGATCAACCACACTGAAACGGTCTTAAAGATGGCTAACTGGGTTGCTCGAACGTTCTGCTCGATATATGAGCCAATAGAGAGAAAAGGCGGTGCCGCTTATTTTGAACTGACAACTGGCGAGTTTGTAAAGAACGAACGTTATGAAGCTGTGCCACCTATAAGATTCTTACAGCCACGGGATACAGGGATAAGGGAATTAGAATTAGAATTAGAACTGAGCAAGGGCGTAGCGATCTATGAACTACTCAAAGTATCTGAAAAGCTAAAGTTCCTTACTAAAGCATCTCAAGCGCAATTTCTGCCGCCCGTTTACCTGAAAATAGCATAGCGCCGAAAGTAGGACCCATTCGCGGAAGCCCGTATGCAGTAGCTACTGCCATACCGGTAACGATCAGCCCAGGATAAAATTCAGATGTATGTGCAACTACGGAATTCTCGGAACGGTCAGCCCACATTGCACCCTGTCCTTTCGTCTTAACCAGCTCTCGTTCCTCCAGCTTCTTAACGACTGTAGCATCGTGACCTGTGGCATCGATTACGAAGCGTGATTCGAGCGATACGGGATCAATAGCTGCTATTTGTGATGGAAGCGAAGAAACAGGTGTCCAGTTTATTACTACGCCACTCACTCGCTCGTTATATAGAACCACGTCGTCCATATTCACCATATTTAATATCTTTACTCCGGCATCACAGCTCGCAGCAATTAATTTTGAGCAGGCATGTGGTCCATCCGCGATGTACAACCCTTTACAGTGCTTATACTCCTTATACGGCACACCGAGCTCATCGAGGATACGCTCAGCCGGCGACCGTACCGTGAGCTTGTTCATCAGAAACCCGCCAAGCCAGAACCCGCCACCCAAATAGTTGTTTCTCTCAATGATCAATACTTTTACGCCTTTAGATGCCAGTTCCTTACCTGCCATCAATCCCGCCGGTCCGCCGCCAGCTATAATGACGTCGCTCTCTACATAGCTCTCAAATTCGGTCGCAAATTCCTCTACTATCGCTCTCGTAATCTGACTCTCTGATGCGTATGAAAAGTTTATTGGTTCCATAAGACAACCTTAATTAAACTCCTGATTATTTAACGTATCAGACCTTTCCCCTTTTGACCCGCAGAGGTCTTCCCTCTGAAGACCCTTCCTTTATGTGAAGCGTGGCAAATCCAGTTCAACGTCTTATCAGACTTTATCTCTGGATTGGCGGGCTCAACGAGGATTATTTCATACCATTTCCTCTTTCCATCTTCTGCTACCCAGTAAGAGTTAAGAACCTCCATGTTAGGATACTTTCGCGCCGTTCGCTCCTCTGCGATCCGCTGTAAGCTCTTTCCCGGTGTTATCTTATGCACACCCATCCTCTTAGATCTTCTACCGTGCTTCGGCCTTGATTTCCTCCGCCCACCTCTTCTTACCTTTGCTCGTACTACGATGATGCCATGTTTCGCTTTATATCCCAAAGAACGAGCTCTATCCAATCTCGTCGGTCTTTTCACCCGTATAACTGCCGGCTCCTTTCTCCATTCTACCAATCGTATCCGCCTGAACTCTCTTACGTACGATGCTTTTGGCTTCTTCCATGCCTCACCAATATATCTATAAACTGACTTAGTCATTTGTTCTGTTTCACGTCTCAAAATTTTTAGGACTTTTAGAATAGAATAAATAATATACTAAGGGAAATAAAGATAATATAGCTATACCATGCTGTATTAAAAATAGGGTATAGATAAGAGATAGATGGCAAGTAGCCCTGTAC
Organism: Candidatus Methanophagales archaeon; assembly: GCA_014061035.1. GTDB lineage: Archaea > Halobacteriota > Syntropharchaeia > Alkanophagales > Methanospirareceae > JACGMN01. Next base: position 24,404 of record JACGMN010000007.1, read on the forward strand.
CGGTAAGAACAAAAAGGAAAAGGAGTGAGTGAGTGATTGAGATGGTAAGCACAAGTAAGCATAGACCTAAGCCGCTGGACGTATTAAATAGGGCATTGAAATCCCAGGTTATCGTAAGGATCCGGGGTGGTAGAGAATTTAGAGGTATACTGGAAGGATATGATCTGCACATGAACCTGGTGTTAAGCGGTGCAGATGAGTTGAATAGTGACGCGCCGGTCAGGGATTTTTCAGGAGAAATTCTGATCCGGGGAGACAACGTGGTATACATCTCGCCAACAGTGTCGAGAGAGGTAGAAAAAGGCGAAGATGTGAGTAAGAGCAAAAGCAAAAGCAAGGAGGGTGGAGAGAGGGAGAGATGGTAAAGGGAACAGCTTCACTCGGCAAAAGGCAAAAGAGGTCGCACATGACCTGCAGACGATGTGGCAAAGTCGCTTTCAGTATACATGCAAAGTATTGTGTTGCATGCAGTTTCGGAAGATCGAGCAGGATGAGGGAGTATAAGTGGAATGATAAAAAGCCGTAAAGTAAAAAAAATATGGGATGCCGAGGTAGCTTAGCGGACTAAAGCGCCGGCCTTGAGAGCCGGTGTCTCTTACGAGACTCAGGGGTTCAAATCCCTTCCTCGGCGTTTCTTCGCAAAAACCACGCTTCTTTTCTTAAGAAAAAAAAATGACAGAATACAGTGAGATTTTGGATAGGGCGTTGAGCCAATTATCGGCGAGTCCGACTACCAGTGACTCGCGGTTCGTTTTACCGGCCTTAAAAGTATTTACGGAGGGAAAGACAACGATATTTGAGAATTTTGATGTTATATGCGACTACATCAACAGGGAAAGGGCGCACGTGATGAAATTTTTGCTGAACGAACTTGGTACGGCAGGTAAGATTGTAGGCGATAGGGTAATTTTCCAGGGAAGATTCTCGCTGGACGCAATCGAGGACCAAATTCGGCGGTATATGGATGAATACGTACTCTGCTGGGAGTGTAAGAAACCGGATTCACACTTTGAGAAGCTTGACCGCGTCTGGGTGCTGAAATGCGATGCATGCGGTGCAATTCGCCCGATCATGAAGCGACGTGGTGGGAAGGCAGCGCGATGAGCGATGAAATACGACCTGCACATCCACTCAAAATACTCGGCAGATGGTGTTCTTGAACCTGAAAAGATCGTGAAAATCGCGATGCGAGTAGGGCTTGATGGAATCGCAGTAACAGATCACGAGACGATAAAAGGCGGGGTAAAAGCAAAGAAATATGAAAATGATGATCTCATCGTGATAGTTGGTTCGGAAATAGAAACCGAGAGAGGAGAGATAATTGGTCTTTTTCTTGAAGAAGAAGTCAAATCAAGGAGTCTTCAGGAGGTCATCGATGAGATTAAAGATCAAAACGGTATAGCTGTGGTACCGCATCCTTTTGATAGATTAAGGCGTCTCACATTTCATCCAACAGAAGAAGATGTAAAATTCATAGATTGTATCGAGGGCTTCAATTCACGGTGCGTATTTCAGCGATACAATAAGAGAGCGATAGAGTATGGAATAGAACATGGCTTAGCGATTACTGCTGGAAGTGACGCACATTTCGGAGGGCAAATCGGAGACGCGTTTATTTTAGCGGAATCTTCAGATGAGGAAGACTTGATGAGAAGAATCATGAAAAAAGAGATTAGTTTCAATGGAAGATTGAGCAACCCTTTATATTTAGTCATTGGAAAGGTGCTTACTCAGGTTCAAAGTTTCAGGGTTCACGGTTCAAGGTTAGACAACAGATCAAGATTGAACGAGTAGGCGAACAAGTGTGGACACGAGTGAAAGGAATTGCAACCAAGCTATTACATAACTTTCAATGACCGACCGCCTACAATCCGCCCCTCGTGGATCACTGCCGCTATGTCAGTACGTCTCGCTCTTCTCACCACTCCTTTTACAGGATCGCTAACGTTTCTCATATTTGCTGTGTCGGTACGGATCACAACGAGATTCGCCTTCTTACCCTCTTCTATCGAGCCCACCGATTCCGATTCCTTCAGCACCGCCGCAGAATCAAGCGTGCACATCTTGAGCACATCCTTTGCCTCGCTGCGGAAGATCTTAGAGATGAATTCCATTTCAGAGAACATATCTGGCGAATTCAGCATTACGTTATCTGTGCCTGCACCGACAGTCAAACCAGATTCGAGCATCTGCTGTAACGGTGGCAGACCAGATCCAGTAACTAAATTAGAGCGGATGCAAACGACAGCAGCTATATCTGCATCATACATCTTCTTGAAGTCCTGATGCGATGCTTTTATAAGATGCACGAGGAAATCGGGCTCGAGTTCTATCGCATCTGCTATGTCCTCAGCGGTTCGCTCACCAGCATGAAGTGCGAACATCTTATTCATTCTCTTTGCTTCTAAAGCTGGTAGTTTTATCGCTTCCAGTGGATAGTCTGCGACACTGCTCATACCTATTCCGTCCACCGCCTTAAGAAGCTTGTCAATAGCTACCTCTACCGTTCCTGTCCTGTCTACCTCAACAGAATCGGGAACGGGACTGCCGAATATTTTTACACCTATTTGCTCCTGCTTCTTCCTTTCTATATAACATAAAACAGCCCTTAACGCGAGCACACCCGGAAGACCACCTTCGCGGAAATCTGCGAATATCTGTGTCCCTGTAGCAAGCATATCCTCAATAGTATCGTTCATCGCCGAGACCAGCGCTCCATAGGTGGCTGCCCCCAATATCCTATGCTTAAATCCGCCGGGACCAACTAATTGCTCGAGAGGCATAAACTCTGGCTCTTTTAATACAGAATCACCGATGTGCGTATGTGCATTGACGAAAGCAGGGATTATAATACCTTCTATCGCTGCGTCTATCTTTCTATTCTTTCTATTATCCTCTATTTCTTTTATCTTCCCATCCTCAATTACGAGATACCCGTCCTTCGCTTCAAAATCATCGCCTGCTACTACTATTCCTGAAAGTGAAAACGAACAAGTCAAGGTCAAGCTATAGGTACTCCTCTTCTATACGCAACAATTGATTGTACTTGATCGTCCTCTCGCTTCGTGCAGGAGCGCCAGTTTTTATCAGCTCTGCATTTATTGCTACCGCGAAGTCGGCGATGAACGGATCCTCGGTCTCTCCCGATCGATGGCTGACTACTTTCTTATACTCGTTCTTATTAGCCAGACGAACGGTCTCCAGCGTCTCCGAGATAGTTCCGATTTGATTCAACTTCAGCAGAACCGCATTTGCCGCTTTCTTCCTTATACCCGCCTCTAACAGCCTGGCATTTGTAACAAAAAGGTCATCACCGACGATAATCTGCCGCGATAGCCTTGCTGTAAGTTCTGCAAATAACTCAAAAGATTCCTCTTCAAACGGGTCCTCTATTAATTCTAATGGATAGGTCTCGACAAGGTCTTGATAGAAGTCAACGAGTTCAGCGCCCTCTCTCACTCTGCCATCTATCATGTACTTCCCGGTCTTCGGATCGAAGAACGATGACGCAGCAGCATCTATACCAAGCCGTATTTCAGATTCAGAATATCCTGCCTCTGCTATTGCCACTGTTATCGCCTCGAGTGGCTGACTCGTTAGACGCATAGCGGGCGCATAACCGCCTTCATCACCTACATTCGTAGCGATTTTTCCATATCTATCTATTAACACCGTCTTAAGTGCATGATAAATCTCAACGCCAGCCCTCAATCTATCGCTGAACCTGTCAAAGCCGGTAGGCAATATGTGAAATTCCTGTATGCTCAACTCGTTACCTGCATGCTGACCACCGTTTATCAGGTTCATCAACGGTACTGGTAACTGGAACTCAAACGCGAGTTTTAGCCCTGATCCTAATCCTGATCTTGATCCTGATCTTGATCCTGATCTTGATCCTGCTACGTCCTCACAGATATAAGCAAAAAGCGGTTTCTTTAACGAATCTGCAGCAGCTTTGCAGACCGCGATTGATGTCCCGACTATTGCATTTGCACCTAAATTCGACTTGTTCTCAGTTCCATCCAGTTCTATCAACTGCGTATCTATCTCTCGTTGTTCGAGAGTGTCCATTCCATTAAGTGCTTTTTTAATAACTGTATTCACAGCTTCAACAGCTTTGAGAACCCCTTTACCGCCATATCTTCTCTTATCACCATCTCTCTTCTCCATTGCTTCTTTACTACCTGTTGATGCTCCTGAAGGTACGCTCGCCCTGCCAAACCCGTTCGTTGTACTCACGTCTACTTCTATGGTGGGGTTTCCACGAGAATCAAGTATTTCTCTTCCTTTTATTCCTCTTATCTCTGTTACCGTCATAGGATATTTCTAATATAATCTTAAGATAGATATGATAGATAAATATAGTTGAGGATGAAAAAAGGTAGATGGACACAATAAGAGATGAAATGGAAAGACCGAAGAGGGTGATTGTAACAGATAATATCTCAGAAGAGGGGATAAAGAAGCTGCGTGAGTTCGCAGTAGTTGATATTGAATTAGAGTTGAGCAAAGCTGATTTAAAGGAACGCATTGCGGACTACGATGCGATAGCCATACGAAGTGGAACGAGACTGACGACTGAGATAATAGAAGCCGGAAGCACCGGGCGGTTGAAAGTAATCGGTAGAGCCGGTGTCGGGCTGGATAATATAGCTGTGGAGACAGCGACAGATAAGGGGATACTGGTGGTGAACGCGCCAGATGCGAATACGATATCTGTTGCCGAGCATACTATTGCACTGCTGCTAAGCCTATCGCGGAAGATACCGGCTGCGAATCTCTCGCTAAAATCCGGAGATTGGAACAGAAAAGAGTACAAGGGTGTGGAAGTAAATGGCAAGGTATTATGTATAATTGGTCTCGGTAGAGTGGGTAGCGAAGTTGCAAAGAGAGCAAAAGGGCTTGGAATGAAGATCATCGCATACGATCCGTTCATATCTGTAGATAAGGCAAAAGAGCTCGGCATCACTCTTGCAAGTTTAAATAAATCTATTCAAGCCGCAGATTTCATCACGATTCATACACCACTGACAAAGGATACGTTGAACCTGATAAGTACAAAAGAGTTCGCGATGATGAAAGACGGTGTTCGTCTGATAAATTGTGCACGCGGGGGGATAGTAGATGAGAAGGCATTAAAAGATGCGATAAAGGGCGGTAAAGTAGCTGGAGCGGCTCTGGATGTCTTTGTACATGAGCCACCGTTACCAGAAGAACGTGACTTACTGGAACTTGCAGAAGTGATCGTTACACCTCATCTGGGTGCATACACAACTGAAGCGCAGGATGCTGCTGGTGTAGAGATTGCTGATGATCTGATAGCGGCGTTACAGAACAAAACGGTAAGAAATTCTGTGAACATGTTCTACGTTGAAGAGGAGATAATGGAGACGATAAAGCCGTATTTAGAATTAGGCAAGAAACTGGGACTACTCGCAGCACAGCTCATACCAAATTCAGGCAGATTTGAATTGCTTGAGATCTCTTATGAAGGCGAATTGGGATCAGCAAATACAGGAGGTATAGGTGAGAACACGAGAATAATCACGCGTGCAATCTTGAAGAGCTTCCTCTCATTGTTCACCGATGGCGTGAATTACGTTAATGCAGATGCAATAGCGAGGAAATTCGGGATAAAAGTTATGGAACGGAATACAGAAGAGATAGAAGATTTTAGCTCATTGATCAGTATTAGAACTGTTACTCGAGCAGATGGAGAAGAGAAAGTGAAGAGAGTTGCAGGTACACTCTTCGGAAAATACGATCCACGGATAGTGAAGATAGATGGGTACCGCGTAGATGCAGTTCCTTCCGGCTATATGCTTATCTGCTCATTCCTCGATAAACCGCGTGTGATCGGTCCTGTTTGCACGATTTTAGGCGATAGGGGCATAAATATCGCTGGGATGCAGGTGGGCAGGGAGGAAGTAGGAGGAGAAGCGGTTATGGTGATTAACGTGGACGGCATGGTTAGTGAAGGATGCATCGACGAGATAAAGGAGGTGGAGAACATAGCGGATGTAACACTTGTGAAGCTGTAACTGTATTTTCTGTTCTCTGATTTCTGGTCTTAATCAAATACCAAAACATCATTCAAAACAGCGATTACTTCGTCTATCTCATTTTTACTTATAACCAGTGGCGGCACTAACCTTATCACGCTCTCAGAAGTGCAATTTATCAAGACGCCAAGGTCAATAGCTTTCTTAGCAATAATTCCACTACACGGGTTCGTCAATTCTATCGCTATCATCAGCCCTTTTCCTCTTATTTCCTTTATATATCTATACCCGGACCCTGACCTTAACCTTAGCCCATTCTCTCCTGTATGAAGATTATTAAGAGAATTCATTAAATATTCGCCAAGTTCTCGTGACCGTTCAACCAGTTTCTCATCCTCTATCACGGTTATAGACGCCAGTGCTGCTGCACACGCGAGTGGATTGCCACCAAATGTCGTTCCATGCTCACCGATCTCAAACTCTATTCCCTCCTTTGCAAGTACAGCACCAATAGGGAACCCGGCACCCATTGCCTTTGCTACCGTCATTATATCAGGCTCTACGCGATCGTGCTCCTTACCAAACCACCGCCCTGTCCGACCAAACCCGGTCTGTATCTCATCAAGGATCAGCAAAACACCTTTCCTGGTGCATATCTCTCTTACCTCTTCCAGATACCCTTCTGAAGGAACTAATACCCCTGCTTCTCCCTGGATAGGCTCTAATATGACTGCGGCAGTATCGCGATCTATCGCCTTTTCAATCGCTGTTGCATCGTTGTATCTTACAAATTTCACGTTTTTCAGGAGTATCGGTTCAAAAGCAGCCCGGAATTTTTTGCCCGCGGTCAGACTCAAGGAACCAAGAGTTCTGCCATGAAAACTTCCTTCTGCAGCTATAAAATTATGCTTACCAGTAACTTTACATGCCAATTTCACCGCAGCTTCTATGCTTTCCGTCCCCGAATTACAGAAAAAGACCTTTGCCATACCACTACTACTACCACTACTACTACTACTACCACTACTACTTATTTCAGTCAGTTTCTCTGCAAGTTTCACCTGCGGCTCGCTGTAATACAAATTCGAGACGTGAATGAGCTTCTCAGCCTGCTCCTTCATTGCATTCACTACCACCGGATGGCAGTGCCCAACTGCGTTTACTGCAATGCCACCGACGCAGTCTATATACTCGTTACCCGAGAAATCTGTTACTATCGCTCCTTTTCCACTTTTTAATACTATTCGCTCTCTTTTGTACGTTTGCATTAAGTATCTCTTCTCGTTCTCAAAGACTTCTTCCATAGACGTGAACAATTGAATCATCTCCTTTGACGTTGATGCTGATGAGAGTTAGAATGAGTAAAAGTTCGAGATTGCCATTATATTTCCGTGAAGACTCTCGTCTAAATAACGCAGATAAAATTTAGCAGGATCAATATCATTATTTATCAGGATCTCGCCACCGCCACCAAAAAGCAATCTCATCAAGGTTGGTCTGTTCTTATGTATCACCCTTGGTTCCATCTCGATTTCACCGAGATATGCTGCGCGATCGATGGCATCATGCAGGTTGCCAAAGCTATCGACTAAACCATGCTCTTTAGCGACTGCACCAAGAAATATCCGTCCATCTGCAAGTTCTTTCACCTCGTTTATCGGTATCTCCCGTCCCTCCGCAACTGTCTTCACAAATCTATTGTGGACCGCTGCCAGAGTCTCATTTATAAATTCCCGCTCTTCATCAGTGATATTTCTCCATGGCGCACCCATATCCTTCTTCTCACCAGACTTGAAGACCTCGTACCTTATTCCTTCCTCCTCAAAGTATGCCATTCTATTCTCGATTACCCAGATGACGGCAATGCTCCCGGTCATTGTGTCCGGACTTGCCATGATATAATCTGCCGGAGCAGAGATCCAGTATGCACCAGACGTTGCGATGTCTCCCATCGAGATTACAATTGGAATTTCCGTTCGTTCGATCTCAATAGCGATCTCCTGAGCTGCTGCCGGCGTACCACCAGGACTATTAAGCCTCAAAACGATTGCCCTTATAGACGGATCTCTCTCTGAATCACGTATACTATTGATGACGTCCTCTGCTGATGCGAACCCAAAACCACCGGGTATGCTTCCTGATATTATCGGTCCCTGGACATGTATCACTGCTACAGCCTCCCGTGTGATTATGTAGTCTCCAACTCTCATATCGACCATATCAGTCGTAATTAACAATATCGCCACAGTGGTTGAGAGGAGCATTATCGCGATCAGGATATATCCAATCCTTCTGTTCCTCTTTGATTTGTCGTACATCTTCTCGTTTAATCCACCATCTTTCCTTATGCCTAAGCTAGCGGTATGCCAGCTATCGCCATTAGCGCGATCACCACCACCGCCAAAACAATAATAGCTACTACCGAGCCGACCACCGTGATAGCTGCCCTTAGTATCGAGAACCTCTCTGCTATGCTTATGGCAAAGATCGTAAGGACGCAGTACCAGACAAAACCTATCAGGTCAATAAGACTCGATAGCAGCGGTGATATAAACCATGTTACCAGGCTTAATGGATATATCAGTAGATATGGCACGTATGCATAACCTATGAGGTGTAAAAGCATGCTGTATTCACCCTTTCCGCCGATGAGTTTGGCAACCAGGTGAAGTATTCCAACGTATATAACCCACGATAAAAGTGTGGACGTTAAACCAAGAATGAACAACCCGGTAAAATCAAGCGGTATCAGAGGTATTAATTCTGGGGGCATCATGCGGGGAAGCAGCATGCCAAGTAATATACCAGCAAAGGCTCCTGCCAGCAGAACAACAATAAAAGCGTCCCTAAGTGCTCTCTCTTTCGAAAGCTGCTCTAATGTTTCACGTGGTGAAATGACCATCGCACCAAGTCGCTCGACAAAATCTGTCATCTATTTTATATCACTCCTTTTATATTTCTATTATTATTTCACCATATTATTGCACTATATAAAGATATGAGTTCATCATTCATATATCAGAGATCATAATGTATAACATTGTGAAACAGATTATCATGGATGCGATGACGATCATACACTTGTCAAAAATAACGCTTTTGAGGAGCTTGGTCGAGAAGATGGAGGTAGTAATCCCGCGTAAAGTGTTTAAAGAGTCGGTAAAAGACTCGTTGAGGCGGTATAACGATGCTTTGATTACAGATGCTTTGATAAGGGAAGGCAAGATTATGATTTTGGACGCAAATATTGATGGGATAAAGGAGATTGAAAGATTTGGGATGACGGGTGGTGAGGCAGAAGTCGTTGCTCTCTACCGGGAGGGTAAATACGATGCCATTGCATCGGATGATGATGTTGTAAGGGAGAACAGAACACTGCTAAACTTAAAAGTCATTAGTCCACGGTTATAATGCGGTTTATATTGGAAGGTATCAGAGAATACAAAAGAGAGAGGGCGGCAAGACTCTACAAAGAGCGAAGAGTATCAATAGATGGTGCGGCAGAACTCGCAGGTCTAACTGTTAGGGAGATGGTCAATTATCTGATAAGAAAAGGCTATAAATCTAACTATTCGTATGATGACCTGGAAAAGGAAATGGCGCTATTTAAAAAGGGTTCTGCAATTGATTAAAAATATTTGTATAGGTACGATGAAGATACAGGATACAAGATACAAGAGAAAATTGATAGTTTTTCATACGAAAAATCCGCGATTTTATTAAAGCGGGGGAATCGGGCATAAATTATAGCCCTGCATCCGGCATCTTGCATCCTGCATCCCAACCGCGATACAAATACTTCACCTTTTTTCGTCCTCTTAGCGCTCT
>JACGMN010000009.1 GCA_014061035.1 Candidatus Methanophagales archaeon
AGTTCTGGTGTAATCCAGACTTTTCTGATTTTTCCCTTCCGGTTCAGGGCTTCCAGATGACTCAATATCTCTTCTGTCGGTTCTATCCCGCCCCATACGTACTTCCACTCTTCAGGCTTCACTCTCGCTGTTATCTGGTGCATCAATTTATAGTGCTTCTTCGCTCTTAAATTCGATGTCCTGACCTGCCAACCTATGAACATGAGTGGTGATAAATCTCTCTTCAAGAACAAATTGTAAAGGAAAAGACAGAGCGGTGCTGAGATCGTGATGAGTATAGCGTTTGTGAGCATACTGAAAACAAAGATACCTAGCGGTGGAATACCAGTTACAGGTAGGCAGAGGTGAGAGAGGTAGATATACGGGTAGCTAGGAAAGAGCAAAGCGAGAGAAATAACTGCTTTTACATCGGCGCCCCCGAAATTTAGGATGTGAAGTAGAAAAGCGAATATAGCGCCGGCAATAAGTGATTTAAAGACCTGAAATAGCGACAAAGAACCTATGAACAGCTCTACTATTGCAAAAAGAATACCGGAAACTCCTATCACTACCCACACAACATTCGAGACCTCTCTTGTTCTCACATCAGAGTAGCTCGCATATACCAGGATGAAAGACCCTATACAGAGACTTAAAATCCTTAATCCTAAATACAACTCCATTATTTTATTTTATTGCGTTATTGCGCTATTGCGTTATTGAATGTTCCCACCACTCCATAATGTACTCGGGGAGCGTGAACTTTCGCTGATTCAATCGTTCTACCAAATGTAATGGAAGAGGGCTGAGTGCAAACGTTGCACGCTCATAGAACGTTGTAGCTGTAGATTCTATTATGAAACTCTTCGAATACTTCGATAACCGGGATTCACTCCCAACGATGGAATAAACATAAGCTCCAAAACTCTTCTGCTCCAGGCACCACCCTAAAATAGGCTCTGTCTCTCCAGACCACGAGATTAAGAATAAAATATCGCCCGCGCGCGGTCGTGACGCAAACGGTCCTGACAAATAAGCTTCGTCGCCAACCGCTCTCTTAGCATGTTGGAGTCGTATCGCGGTCATCTTCGCGACATTTCTTGCAGGTCCAATACCACCCATTGTTATCCTGCTTCTCGTCTCCAGCTTGTCAATGATTTCATGATATTTATCTGAACAGACAAAACTATCTACAATTTTGCCTATAACTATAGATTCATCCGCTATTTTTTTAAATACCGTTGAATGACCATTTCCTTCGTTTATTGCTTCCTTTGTCTTCTGAAAGAGCAGTAAAGAGCCTAATTCATAAACATCGTTCATTATACCGTGCTTGAGAAACTCGTTCGTAGCGCGCGATTTTTTCTTCCGCCCTTTCAGTTCGAGAACATGCCCGTATTCTTTCTCGCTTATCTTCCCTATTGAAGACTTGGTATCTGATACAACGGCATTTATAGTGAATTTATCGCTCTCGTTCTGCTCGATATAATCAGAGAGCTGTTTAACGATTATTTTAGGAGTTGCCGTCTCGCCACTTCCCGAATTAACGAGCAGTGCTATCTTATTATACTTCTTCTCCAATACCGGTGCTGCTTCATGTATGTTTCTACCAGGGAAGTCAACGTCGACCATCGTCTTTACCACCTTGTTCATCTGTCCCATTCCGATGTACAATGCGCTTTGCGATCTGCCCTCACCAACGAGGATAATACAATCTGCAGCGTTCAGGTCATCGAAAAAAGGTTTGAACTCACTCCTCTTGACGTTTCGGACGTTTCTCACTACACTATTAATATATCCTACTTCATTACTAACGATATTTGGTACCATAAGCAGCAATTACAGACAAAGTATAGCTATTTAAACCCTCCGATTTTTTTCGGTTTAACACTATCTCTCTTTTTTTTAATACGTCCGTGCAATATACGCTCTTTTTGCCTCTTTTCTACAAACAACACATCTTCCCTTATTCTTTTTCTTCCCTCCCGTCTCCGCCCCAGTTGCGTTCTCGTATACCTGCTCTCCCAATACGCTTACCCCAAGCTGATCCTCTAATTCCTGCCCACATCTTTCGCTATTGCATAAAAAAACCGATACAATACCAAACCCGGTACCATCCTCAACCTTTCTTTTCAGCTCCTCCATCTCCATTCCCATTTCCATCTCCATCTCCATATTCTCTTCACTTTTGTGGTTGTATATGTAGATGTGGGAGTATAGAGCGTCTTTTGCCGCTTCATGAATGCTGTCTTGAATCGCCCCCAGTCTTCTCGTCGCTTCAGATACGACATCGCTGAACGGGATTTGTATTCTTTTCTTTTCCTGTTTTTGATCACGCTCATCTCTTCTTACAAATTCGCAGCTATTGTTTTCCAGATCACGCGGTCCTATTTCTATCCTCAAAGGTACTCCTTTCATCTCCCACCGGTAATACTTAGCGCCCGGTCTTTCCGCAGAGTTATCTATAAAAGATCTTATACCTGCTCTTTTCAATTCTTCATAAACAGTAACGCAGGCTTCTTCTACCGATTTGCCTTTGTCTTTGCCTTTACTCGAAAATACAATCGGTACGATAACGACCTGTATGGGTGCAACCGCGGGCGGCAGAACTAAGCCATGATCGTCGCCGTGAATAGCGATCACCGCGGCAACGCATCGTTCCGAGATGCCATAGCATGTCTGATTTACGAACTTCAACGATCCATCTTTATCCTCATATTTTATATCGAAAGTTTTTGCGAAGCTCTCGCCAAGCAGATGGATAGTCCCGATTTGCATCGTCCTTCTGTCAGGCATAAGCGCATCAAATGCGATAGAATAATCTGCACCCGGGAATTTATCCCACGCCGGTCTCTTTGTGATCACATAAGGTACAGCAAGGCGGTCAAAGAAGGATTTGTATAACGCCACAGCCTTTTTTACTTGCTCCTCCGCATCTGCCCGTGTTGCGTGCACAGTATGCGCCTCTTTAAAGGAGGTTATCTCACGCAGCCGGATAAGCGGTCTTGTGTGCTTCGTCTCATATCTGAACGTATTCACTATCTGATATATCCGGAGCGGTAAGTCACGATGCGACCTTATCCATACTTTAAAGACCGGATATATCGCAGTCTCTGAGGTGGGGCGTAGTGCTAAGGGAATCTCCATCTCGGTGCTTCCGCCCTTTGTTACCCAAAAAACCTCGTCTTCAAATCCTTTTATATGCTCCTTCTCCCTCATTAACTCTTCTTTCGGTATAAACAGTGGGAATTGTACCTCTTCATGCTCTTTATCTAATAGAGACCGCAAAAAGCCGTAAACAAGATTCCTTAGCTTGTAACCATAAGGATACCAGACGTATACTCCTTTCACAGGATACCGGACGTCCAGTATCTCCGCGCGCTTCAGTATCTCGCTATACCATCCGCTGAAATTATTCTCCTTCTGTACCATAGCTATGGCATCATCTTTATGTTCAGGTTCTGCCTTGTTCCGCATTGTTCAGTTATTTTTGTATATTATAGCCGCTGGTGGGATTTGAACCCACGGCTTGCTGATTACGAATCAGCCGCTCTACCTCTAAGCCACAGCGGCATCAAAAGAGATAGCCCTGAGTTAAGTTAACACTAATATTTATAAGCTATAAAGAAAAGGTTTATTCATGCGGAAAGAAGAGCTGATACATCTCCACATGTTATTGGCTCAGTTGAAGGAATATTGTGAGGAACATGGTTTGGGTTGTGATTTCACGAGATATAAAGAACTAGAGATCACGCCGTTCCAGGTACATCGTAGCAAGGACGAACACAAGCAGGCTATTTTTATGCTTGGTACCGAACTCGCATCGATGGCGGCGCGGGACAATTCCACAAGATATAAATAATTAGATAGTCTCGATACAGCCAAACATGTTCATCAGATGAAGAAGAGGAGAGGGTAGAGCGCCTCGCTATATCATACTTTACTCTGTGTTTCCTCAACTTAGTAATAAAAAAAAGATTTTATTAACGTCTTTTGTGGTAAATTTAGCAAATATATCATACCTTGTTCTATGCGGTAACTGAAATCTGGCAATTACCTATAATCCGGGAAGCGTGAATGAAACGCTCTTACTATCTCCTCCCCGTCCATAAATGCTGCGTCGTGCTCTGATGCGAAAGTTTCTGCATCAGCCCTGGAAAGAGCCCCGCCCGATTCGTCGTCCAACATCTCGCAGATCACCATCGCGGTTGGTATACCAGCAAGCACTGCTAAAGCCACGGAAAGCTCTGTCTGTCCCCTTCTTTCATCGAGCAAACCTTCCGCGGCTCTTAATATTGAAACATGCCCCGGTGTTCGGAATTCAGTATAAAAATCATAAGTCCTGTCATTTCTGGCTAATGCGTTCTCCACCGCTTCCCCGATCTTCTTTATCGTTAATGCACGATCTCTATCTGTTATGCCGGTGAACGTATCGCGGTGATTCACCCAGAGTGAGAAAGAAGAACGTTTATCGTATGAAAGGTCACCATCTCCTTCGACCAGTCTTCTCAGTGCCGGAAAATTATTATTTACATCTCTTAAAATATCGCTCATGAACGGAAGACCAAGTCTCTCGGCTGCAACTGGATGAATAGCCACGCATATAAGTCCACCTGCCACATTTCTAAAATGAGCTACTTGCTCGGGAGTTACAGAAGAAGCAGGCATTACAAAGTCGGTCTCGCCTTCTCTATCCTCTGCATCGTATATCAATACAAGCTTTCCCTTTCTTATGTATTCTATACCCTTTTTTACCGCCACCGGAATGTCAGTGTTAATCTCAGTCTCAGTGTTAATAGCACTCATAATTTTCATATCACCACCTTTGTTCTTATCTCATCTCCGTTCTTCAGATTAAGCTCACCTCGCAGGTAAACCGGAGAAATGATCTCTAAGACATCATCAGGATAATGTCTGCGATCAGGAATAATAACAGCGCTTTTAATTCCTTCAGCCCGGTCATCAAGTATCTTACAGGGGAAACACTTGACACCGCCAAAGGTTCTCTTTTCTGACTTAAAAGATTCAATTTCTATCCCTTTTCGTCCGTCCAGCTTCTTCCTTGCGACTATGCAGAGCAAGTCAAGGCTGAGATTCATGGTGCCAGGAAAGGGGATAAAGCCTAATTTAGCCTCGAATTGCTTTTTATATCCCTCAAGTGTGATGTAATAACCACCCTCACCAAGACCCGTAGTCACGCGTCCCGCGATCTCAACCTCGATCTTCGGTGTGAAAAATAGCTCCTGGTATTCGTAACATTCTTGCTTCAATTGCTCTATCCCTTTTTGTGTCAGCAATATCCACTGTCCATCTGCAGTTATTTTTCTATGTACGAGCCCTTCTCTTTCAAGCGCCTGAAGCCGCCTCGCGGCGGTCTGCACGCTGGAATTAATAACATCTGCAAACTGACCGGAAGACAACTTGGTAGGCTGTTCTATAGCGCCCAATAATGCGAGCTTCCTCAGCGAAAATCGCACGTCCCCACCAACGTCTGTTTCAATCATATCACATATCACATATCACACATCACACATCATATATCACTTTTGAGGTGTGTCTCATATTATAATGGTGGTGGGTTATATAAATAAATTATAAAACAGCCTTCACAAATTTATAATTCCGCTCGAGATTGACGCGTCCTTCTATTCTCGCTCCATGCCCCGGCAGTAGAAGTTTGGTATCCCGCCCGGATACCATCTCAATAGAGTTTTTCAGCTCTTCCGCATCACCAAAAGGCAGATCAGTTCTTCCTACACCGCGCTCAAAGACCAGATCGCCGCAGATCAAAATCTTTTTAACTTCAACGTAGAAGCAAATACTGCATGGAGAATGCCCGGGCGTGTGCATTATATCCAGCTCCAGCGTACCGAGGCTCAAACGTTCCCCAA
Organism: Candidatus Methanophagales archaeon; assembly: GCA_014061035.1. Lineage (GTDB taxonomy): Archaea > Halobacteriota > Syntropharchaeia > Alkanophagales > Methanospirareceae > JACGMN01. The sequence goes on from JACGMN010000009.1 coordinate 5,871, forward strand.
GCACCAAATCTGCATTGAATTTCTCTATACTGCATGTTCCAAGGAATTTCCGCGACTCTTCAGCCATAACGTCAAAGTATTCCCGCTGTGATGAATGCAGTGCAACTTTAGCGCCGGAGACTTCCTTAAGTGCCGCGGTTGCTCCACAGTGGTCCGGGTGAAGATGTGTGATTATTATCAGGTCGATATCTTCCGGGTCTATTCCATCGTCCTGCATCTCCTTCAGTCGCGGCTCAAGGTAATTTTCCCTGCCCGGGTCTATGAGTACCGTGAGTTTCTCCTTTATCAGATACGTATTTGAATCAAGTATTCCTTTCTCCTTAAACAGGTACAGAGTTTCGTTGATTTTCATTACATTCTTAAATCTGAGAGTCTCAAGTCAGGGGGCTATTAACAATCCGGTAACAATCAATCCTGTCTCAATAAGGGCAGCAATGAGGAGAAGAGGTACAATCAATTTGAGATATACCCTAAAACCATTCTTCATCTTCATCTTTAACCGTCTTTCTTCTTTCTGTTTAAACAGCTCTCGTGCCAGTCTCAAGCCAATCGCAAGACTGATAAAAAAAGCGGGAAGTTCAAACATTCCATGCGGCACTATCAATAGGAAGACAATCAAACCCATCTCATGCGCTAGCCATCCGAGTAAACCCCCGTTGAAAAGTAGAGAGTACAGAGGGAAAATACCCAGCAACGGTCCAGTTAAAATATTAAGGAAGCACGTAAGGGCGTTATTCAAGAATATCACGATAAAAAACGTTAAAAAAATTAGCCATGCCGGATGATACTGCGTAAAATCTTTTATATCCTCGCTAAGCTGCCCAAGCACCTCGAATAATCCTCTAAATGTTTCACTCATAAAGCCCATGTACCCAAGGGCAATGGCGGTGATGAAGAGTATAACGACAAAGAAGAGGTAGAATCGGAGAGAATAAAGATATTCGCGTAGCACTATTTCTTCATCCATCTTTTACTTCTCTTCTTTTTATTGATTGAGCGATTGCTATTTAAGTCTTCAGAATATTTTATTGTAATGGCACTGCGTGTACTATAAAATAAACCAGGGCCGGTAGCTCAGAAAGGCAGAGCAGCAGGCTCTTAACCTGTCCGTCGAGGGTTCAAATCCCTCCCGGCTCATTGTGATAGAAGAATGAATATGAGACAGAATGAATATGAGACAGAATTAATATGAAAGAGAATTATTATGATGTCATTATAGTAGGTGCCGGCCCTGCTGGCTTATTTGCAGCGAATGAATTGAAGAGTCAGAAGAAGAAGAAAAAGAAAAGTGTTCTGGTGATAGATAAGGGAAAGGACGTAGAGGAGAGATATTGCTTTATAGATAATCTTAGCTACTGCAATCACTGTGATGACTGTAACATAATGTGTGGCGTGGGCGGCGCCGGGACATTCTCCGACGGCACGCTCAATCTCAGACCTGACGTTGGTGGTGACCTTACTGAGTTCTGTGATAACGATACAGCGTGGCAACTGGTGAAGGAAGTAGACAGTGTCTTTCTTAAGTTTGGCATGCCGGATAAGCTATATAATGGTTCTGCTGAGGAAATAGAGGAATTAAAGAGGCGAGCCGCTTCAGCCGATTCGAGTTTTATAGAAATAAATCAGAGACACATTGGGTCAGATAAAACAAAAGCAGTGATAAAAGCGTTTAAAGATGATTTGGTGGAGCACGGCATTGAACTAATGCTCAATACGTGTGTCGTTGACCTCCTTATAGAAGCGGAAGAGGAAGAGGAAAAGGAAAAGGAAAAGAAAAAGAATGAGTGGGGCAGAACAAGAACGTGTAAGGGCGTGATAACTGATACGGGAGCTATAATAAAATGCGAACACATCATATTAGCGCCCGGGAGGGTGGGTGCAAGATGGGTTGATGGCATATTAAAAAAGTATAGGATCGGGGCAAAATACGAGGATATTGACGTTGGCGTTCGTGTAGAAGTGCCCGCGATAACGATGAATCCTGTGACAAGGATAAATCGCGACCCGAAGTTTCATATCCGGACAAAGCGGTATGACGATTTCACGAGGACATTCTGTACCAATGAACGCGGCTTTGTCGTTAAGGAAGATTATAATGACTTTATAGGTGTAAATGGACATTCGATGAAGTCGAAAAAGTCAGAGAACACCAATTTCGCATTCCTCGTCCGTGTAGGGCTGACAAAACCGGTCGAGAATATTACCAAATACGGGCGGTCGATAGCAAAGTTGGCGACAACAATCGGCGGCGGAAAGCCGATATTACAGCGAATGGGTGATCTAAGACGAGGGAGAAGGTCAACATGGGAGCGGATAGAGCGAAATTTAGTGAGAAATACGCTGACCGATGTTACTCCGGGTGATATTTCTATGGCGTTACCGCATCGAATCATAATGAACATCATAGAAGGTTTGGAGAAACTGAACGAGATTATTCCCGGTGTTGCGTCGGATTCAACTCTGCTTTACGCGCCTGAGATAAAGTTCTATGCAATGCATGTAAAAGTAGATAAGAATATGGAGACGACGGTGAAGAATCTCTTTGCCGCAGGAGACGGTATGGGATTATCACGCGACATTGTTAATGCTGCAGCTACTGGTATACTCGCGGCGAGAGGTGTGGTCGAGGCATGAATTTAGAAGAGATGAAAGCAAATAAAGAAAAATAGAGAAAGGAACGAATGAGTAAAATCGCAATTAGTACCAGTACCGGAGAGATTGGACGTCTCATTGTTGCGCCAGCGCATCTGCACGCTGGTAACATGGACTTAACCGGCGACATTGGAAGGCTTTACGGCACGGCGGGCTTCACCATCGACTACCCCAGAACCGTCATAGAAGCTGTTAAATCTGATAAAATCACGATCACAGGCAGAGATAAAGATAAAGAAGATACTACGAATGCAGAAAAGTATGCGCGTACATTCATAGACCGATTCAATATCGATGGCGGAATCACGGTTAATCTCAAAGAGACCATTCCGAAACACCTCGGTATGGGCTCTCAGACCGCACTGGCATTATCAATAGGTCATGCAATCTCAGAGCTGTACAACCGCGCTGTTGATATAGAGGAGATGGCTCTCGCTCTTGGAAGATCAGAGATCGTTGCTCTTGGTCTCAACTCGTTCAAGATCGGTGGGTTCATAGTAGACGGAGGATACAAGATAAGAGACGGCTCCAGGGTTAGAATGATTCCACCATGCCTATTCAGGTACCCGGTACCTGAGGACTGGCTCTTTATTGTTTGCATACCTAATAAGCCGGTACCCGCGATACTGAAGATAAAAGAGAATGAAGAGGAGATACTCAAAACTCTGAAGCCGATGCCTGAACAGATGTCTGACAAACTCTCAAGGGTAATGCTCATGCAGGTCATGCCATCTATCATGGAAGGCGATATAAAGACATTCGGGCGATACATAACAGCATTCAATAGCCAGCTTGGCGGTTTCTGGGAAGAGTTCCAGGAAGGCAGCACGTATTGCCACCCAATCGTCAAGGATGGAATTGAGATACTTCTGGAGAATGGCGCTTATGGTGCATGTCAAACCTGCTGGGGTCCTACCTTCTACGGAATAGTTGACAGTGGAGAGACAGCAAGAAAGCTCGTCGAGAAACTTGAGGATCTTATAGCGAACGAAGGCGGGGGAGATGTATTTTACACTACTGGAAACAACCATGGAGCGGTAATAAGTACAATAAAAAAATGGTAACTGCAATCGGCATAGACCCCGGAACAAAGAGTATGGACATCTTTGGTTTTGATGATGAGACCGATGAAGTAATTATAGACCTTGCGATACCACGGGTTGATGTGACAAAGAACCCAGAGATAGTGTTAGATGCTATACGTAAAATAGACAAGAAGATTGATATTGACGTAATCGTAGGTCCAAGCGGTTACGGTCTGCCAATGGTAAAAGCCTCTGAAGCTTCAGACGCTGCGATCAATGCTGCGACGTTCATCACAGAAGCGGACGCTGCGAGAAGGCTTAACATCGTCGGATTACGAGAACTGATGTTCCTCATGAAGAACTCGTATGAAGACCATGACCTCAATATCTGGTTTCCGCCAGGTGTCATCCATCTACCTACTGTTCCAGAATACCGGAAGATCAACAGGATAGACATGGGAACCGCAGATAAAGTCTTCACAGCAGTCTCCGCGATAAAAGATCAGGCAGAAAGATACGAGATCAATTACGCATCGGTATCCTTCATCATACTTGAGATAGGCTTTGGATACACGGCAGCGTTAGGAGTAGAAGGTGGTAAGATAGTTGACGGAATCGGCGGTACTACGGGCGGATTAGGGTACATGGGGATGGGTGGAATTGATGGAGAGCTTGCTTATGCCCTGGCGAACACAGTCACAGATTTTTCAAAGATGATGCTCTTCAGCGGCGGTGCAGCTTCTATTTCCGGGATAGACACAAAGAAAGTCTCTATTGAGGAATTCGTTAATCTTGCACGGGCAAAGAACCCGGGGCAGGGGCAAGGGCTGGTGAAGCTTGCCTATTCTGCTATGCTGGAATCGATAATCAAAGACACGTATCTTATGCTTTCATCTGTCCGGAAGCCAAGAGAGATATTGTTGAGCGGGCGGTTTACGAGGCTAAAGCCTTTTGTCCAGGACGTAACCGCGGTCTTACACAATAATCTCAGCGAGCTCGGAATCGCGTCCGGAATAAGAATCAGAACCCTGAGAGACACCGACGGTTACGGTACGGTCGCGGTAAAAGTAAAGGAAGCTGCAGAAGGTGCGGGACTTATTGCAAACGGCATAGCGGCCGGGAAATATAAGGACCTGATAGATACGATGGAGCTACGGAAGAGCTCGGGCGGAGTATTCAGCCATATTTACCTCGATGAAGAAATACGAGACCGTATTACGGAGACTTTTACTAATTACTCGGATTCAAGGTTCAGAGGTTCACGGTTCAAGGTTACGAAGTGTTAAGGAAAGTAAAAGGAGTTAGAATAACGGAAGCCATGAGTGTTGACGAACTGGCGGTAGGCTTGAGAGATTGTGCCTTTGGTGCTGGCAGATTGGCAAAAGCAGTAGACATCTATGAGGAGATGTTGAGCGAAGAGACGACGAAGTTCATTGGGATCGCCGGTGCACTGGTCCCCGCCGGAATGCGACCAATACTCGCAGAGATGGTCCGGGATCGGTACGTGGACGTCGTGGTAACAACTGGCGCAACCCTCGTGCATGACATTATAGAAGCACTTGGCGACTCCCATTACATGAGCGCTGATGTTGATGGATTGGGAAACGATCTCTGGCTCAGGCAACAAGGGATTGATAGGATATATGATATAGTAGTGCATGATGAGGCGTTCGCACATTTAGAAGAATTTCTACGGTCTGTTTTTGAAGAGCTCAGTTGCGAAAGAGAAAGCTATAATATAAGGGAACTGCTAACCGCGATAGGAGAAAATCTCACTGACAGAAATTCTATTCTACGGAGTGCTGTAGAGAGTGAAGTCCCGGTATTCTGTCCTGCGATTGCAGACTCCATGATTGGGCTCCATGCGTGGATCTATAAACAAACAGGCGACTTAACGGTCGATGCGTTCGCAGATATGCGTGAATTGATAGACCTCTTCTGTGAAGCAAAACGCACTGGTGCGATAATACTTGGTGGTGGCGTGCCAAAGAATTTCATATTCCAGACCGCATTGATAGCGCCACCGCGAGAAGGAGGAGAGGAAGGGTTAGATTACGCGATGCAAATAACTACGAAGACGCCAGAAGATGGCAGTTTGAGCGGTGCGAGCTTAGAAGAAGCGAAATCATGGGGTAAAATCGGCAGTAAATCTAAGTCAGTTACACTCTATTGCGATGCTACTATTGCACTGCCGGTAATCGTGGCTGCGGTGCGAGAGAGAATGGCGCGAAAGAACGTGACGGCGAAGAATAGTCTATCTTTATATATTGACTAATTTTATTTGTTAGAAGTTATACAAAAAAATGCCATTGTTAAACTTTATCGTGACAGTGATTGCATGTCTGATCTTTTATCTGATATTGACTGCTGGTAGCGGAACTGACATTCTCATCTGGAGCTGGCAGCAATTTGCAGTTGGTATCCTATTTTCTCTGGTTGTAGGAATGGTAGGAAGAAACGTTCTTGTTGGAAAAGATTTGAGAATGGTCAACCCGAGACGATGGGTTGTGCTAATCGTATATCTCGGTCCTTTTTTTCTTGAAATGGCTAAAGCCAACATTGACGTTGCTATCAGGATTATTACAGGAAATATTAATCCCGGAATAGTCAAGATACCCACGAATTTAAAGACCGATTTAGGCATTACTATGTTATCCAATTCCATAACTTTAACTCCTGGAACGTTGACAGTTGATGTAGATGAGAAGACCAGAGAACTTTATGTTCACTGGCTTGATGTAAAAGTGAAAGAACCAGAGACGTCAGAATCTGTAAGTGGAAGCCTTGAGAAGTGGATAAGGAGGGCTACCGAGTAACATGAGTATAACCTTTTCTACGGTCTTCATGATAGCCGCGGTTCTGTTAATGTCCTTTACCCTGTTGGCTTTGATAAGAGTCTTTCTTGGCCCCACGGCACCTGATAGAGTGGTGGGAGTGGATACGGTAAACACGTTAGTTGTGGCAAGTATGATCGTTTTGGGCGCTGCTTATAACCGTGCGATATATATTGAGATTGCGATTATATATGCTCTTTTGTCCTTTATAGGAACAATCTTCATAGCTCGTTATATTAAAGGAGGTTTGAGATGAGATGATCCTGGAAATCGTAATTATCCTATTAATAATCGGTCTTGTTTTTAATCTATTAGGTAGTATAGGTATTTTGCGCTTTCCGGATGTCTATACAAGATTGCATGCGGGAAGCAAATGCGCCACTTTTGGCTCCATATTTACCTCACTCGCCGTAGTTGTATATGGATCGGCGATGTGGTACACTCAAGATTCTATGGTATATGCAGATATGGTAATCCATACGGTAATTGCCGTTATTTGCCTGCTCATTACAAATCCTACAGGCGCGCATGCTATTGCAAGAGCTGCTCACAGAAGCGGTATAATGCCTATTCGTGCTGTTGTTGACAGATTAAAAGAGGAGAAATGATATATTATATATGACAATTATATATGACAATGATAGAAATCACTACCATTGACCTGATAGGAAGATACTTATTGCTCATAGCCATAATAATCGCGTCTCTACTTGCGATAGAATTTAAAGACCTCCTGGCAGCGATTATAGCTTCTGCATCGGTAAGCCTCCTGTTGTCGTTACAATTCCTCATGCTTCATGCTCCAGATGTTGCCCTGGCAGAAGCAGCGGTTGGTGCAGGTATAATGACAATAATCTTTGTAATAGCTGTTGCTAAGACGGTAAGAATGGAGGAGGAAGGGGAAGGGGAAGGGGAAGGGGAAGGGAAAAGGACAAGAGAAGGAGGGATAGAGGAGAGATGAGGAAGGCAATAGCGTCAGCAGCACTTCTGATTATTTTTGGGATATTCTTAATAACTTCTTCACCTATAGGGCTCCATCCATTTGGAGAGCCTTTAGAAGAACAGAGACTCACTGACTTACATTACATCGAAAGAACCAGGGCAGATACGGGCAGTAATAACGTTGTAACTGCTGTACTATTTGATTACAGAGGTTATGATACCTTAGGAGAGGCAACAGTCTTGTTTGCAGCGATAATTGGCTGTGCCGCTATTCTGGGAGCCGGGATCAGGAGGGAACCAGGAGGGTGAAGAATAGAGATGAATAAAGATGAATCTATCTCGGTGATTGTGAGGACGGTAGCAAACTTACTCTTTTGTTTCATCATCGTTTATGGATTATATATAATAATGCATGGACATCTGAGTCCGGGTGGCGGATTTCAGGGTGGCGTGATTATAGCGGCTTCTGCTGCTCTTCTTTTTGTCGCTTACGGCTATAAGTTTGCCGACGAGAAATATAGCGAAAAAGGATTCACTTTCCTGAAATCGGCAGGCGCATTAGCATTCACCGGTTTGGCTTTTGCCGGTATCGGAATCGCGTTCTTCTATAACATCTTCTGGCATGAGCAGATTGTTCTCTATGGACCACCTGGAACATTGTTCTCTGCGGGAATAATACCGTTTATGAATTTTGCTGTCGGGACTAAAGTTTTGGCGGGAATTGTAATAGGAGTATTTACTCTTGGTCTCTTTCAGATGGCAAAAGGGGAAACTGATGGGGACGGGAGAGAGGAAGGGGGAGGAGGTGCGGAGGAATGATAGCCTTTCAGTTTGTAGCTGCCTTTGTTATGATAATAATAGCACTATATGGACTAATGTTCAAGACCAATCTGATAAAGATGCTCATTTGTCTTAACATTTTAGGTAGTGGCATACATCTGTTGTTGATTTCATTAGGCTATATGTTCCCGGTAGTCGGTCTCCCGACAGCACCTATATTCACGGGCTTTGAGGAAGGCGCGATGGTTGGACCATTACCACAAGCCCTTGTTCTGACTGCTATTGTCATAGGAGTATGCATAACCGCCCTGGCTCTCTCTATCACTGTTCAAGTCTATCGACACTATAATACTTTAGACGTCAGAAAAATAAGGAGATTGAGAGAGTAACCAACCAAATCATGATGATAACAGTAACAGATCACGCACCGATATTGATCGTTGCCATACCTTTGCTTGCTGCGTTTTTGACACCAGTAATAGGGATGATAAGTGCGAAGATTCGCGATGCGGTTGTCCTGGCATCGATCATCTTGACTATTGGAATGGTCAGTATCACAGCAGTTAAACTCGTGGAAGGCGCATTTAAACCTATTGTCTATACTCTCGGAGCTGTAGAACCTTTGCCTCTGGATTATGAAGTTCCTGTAAGAATCCTGCTTGTGATCGATGCTCTTGGTATCTTGATGGCTGGACTGATATCGATCATAGCTCTTTTGTCCTTAATATATTCGTGGAAATACATGGGCAAGGGATTTCGGGTCTGGACAGCTACTATACATTGTTTCTGTTGATGATAGCAGGTTTATTAGGAATAGTAATTACTGGCGATATATTTAACATGTATGTCTTTCTGGAGATCGCAGCAATATCTATCTATGCTCTTGTCGCGTTCAAAAAAGATACGCCTGAGAGTATGGAGGCTGCGATAAAATATTTAATAGTGGGATCGATAGCTTCTTCCTTTATTCTATTAGGAATAGCCTTGCTCTATGGTGAATATGGTACGCTGGCAATGGCACAACTTGCTTATGATATACAGGTATCACCTACTTTAGTTGGCAATGTAGCACTGGCACTTTTTATCACCGGGTTTGCTATCAAAGCCGGAATCGTTCCGATGCATCTATGGGTTGCTGATGCTTATGCCGTGGCTCCCACGCCTATTTCAATGTTCCTTTCAGGAATAGCGACAAAAGTCGGTCTTTATGCTCTATTCAGAGTCGCTTTCACTTTGTTTGGTGCATCTATCAACGAGACCGCAATAGGAAGGATATTGATCATATTTGCGGTTATTACCATATTTGTGGGAACAAGTATGGCACTTTTGCAGACCGATTTCAAGAGGCTGTTAGCTTACAGCTCGGTATCGCAAGTTGGGTATATTCTTCTTGGAGTGGGTGTTGGTTTCTCTGTAATGATGGTCGATCGAGATATAGGCATTTATTCTATTAATGCTGGTATTTTCCACCTTTTAAACCACGCACTGTTTGGAGCACTTATATTCATGATAGCAGGAGTTATTCTCAGGCAGGTGGGGACGATAAATTTGAATGAGTTGGGCGGCTTAGCAAAGAAGATGCCGGTTACCACTATATGTTTCTTAATCGCGTCGGCATCAATAATTGGAATACCGCCCTTTAACGGATTCGCATCCAAATGGCTCATTTATACGTCCACCGCTATTTATAATCCCCTCCTTCCTGTGATTGCAATAGCAGGTTCTGTTCTTACTGCGGGAGCATACGTGAAGGTTTTCCATGGCGCTTTTTCTGGAAGAGAGTTGGATGAATTTAAAGATGTAAAAGAGGCAACATTGACCATGCTCGTGCCAATGATAATCTTAGCGATCAGTTGCATTGTGATAGGTCTCTTCCCGGTGTATGTTGTTGATATGGTAATTTCTCCGGCGACAGAAGCGCTATTAAATCAAGAGAGGTATATAATCACGGTTTTAGGGTTAAGAGGTGGTTAATAAATTAAATGACTTTTGTTACAGAATTCGGTTATTGGAACGCATTTGCATTTGCATTTGCAATACTGGTATCACTCTTGATCTCAGGTGCTCTTGGCGAATGGGCTAAGAGGATGGCACCGGAGTACCGGAAAGGGAGAGAGGAGGGAAAGATGTTTCTCTCTGGAGAGGACGAATCTGCGGTGAGGGAATTGCAGGCTACTAAGGAATTGCAAGTCTCTTGCCACAATCTCTTTTGGGGGTTCAGGGAAGCGTTAAGATCTTATTACACAGAAGCTAAAAAGGAACATAGCGGTGTACTCAGCCAGTATACTTTCTGGTTAATTGTAGTGCTGGCAGTGGTATTTCTGATCGTAGTAATATGGGGGGGTGCGTAATTTAAAGGCAATGGCTCCAATTCCTAAATTACTGAAATATCTTGGCAGATCACCCTGGATTTATCATATCAACACCGGTTCGTGTAATAGCTGCGACATCGAAATCGTAGCGGTTTTGACACCGAGATATGATGCAGAACGGTTTGGAGTAGTGTTAGTAGAATCACCAAGACATGCTGACATATTATTAGTTACTGGACCGGTATGCCATCAAAATCTGGACCGTGTCAAAAGGGTTTATGAACAGACACCAGACCCGAAGATGGTGATAGCAGTAGGTGCATGTTCATCAACTAATGGTGTATTTGACGGCTCCTATTGCATTGATGGTCCCTTAGATGATGTTATTCCTGTTGACGTTTATGTGATTGGGTGCCCTCCGCGACCAGAAAACATTTTATTCGGCGTTGTAAAAGCTATTCAAAAATTAAACGCTCTCGCGGAGGGTGAGATTTGAGATGAAATCAAAAAAAATAAAATAGGTGTTATGGACTATGAGCTCTACTCGATCAGCAGAGGAAGTGCACGAAGAATTCAGAAAGAATTTTGGTGAGGAGATACTACATAGCTATCTTCAAAGCAGAAAGGTGGGAAAGAAGGAACGTGAGCTAAAACGTGTTTGGATTCGCATTAGCCGTGCAAAATTTAAAGATGCTGTCCGTTTCATAAGCAAGATCCAGGATAGTCCTCATCTCTGTACAATCACGGGTCAAGATTTGGATGAGGAGATAGAATTGATATATCATTTCAGCATATTTTATGGCGAACCGTCTAAAGAGATTAAAGTAATGATAGCAACAAGAGCACCGAAAAATGATCTGAAATTCGAGACAATAACAGATATAATTCCGGGTGCAATTTTGTATGAGAGAGAGCAGCAGGATATGTTAGGCGTAAAAATAGAAAATATCCCTGATTCCAGAAGGGTTATTCTACCCGAGGACTTCCCTGATGGACTGTATCCGCTCAGGCTTGATAATAATGGTATAAGTGATGGAGATAAATTAGTGAAATATGGCAAAAAGTGGTGACGGGGCAAAAAGTGGGGACGGGGCAAAAAGTGGGGACGGGCGAAGAAGGGAGATTGTACCAACAATTACCATACCAATAGGTCCAATTCACCCGGCATTAAAAGAGCCTGTGAACTTTAGAATTACCGTAGAAGGAGAAGAGATTGTAGATGTAGACGTTAGAAGCGGTTATAACCATAGAGGGATAGAATGGCTCGGATTAAGAAGGAATTGGATACAAACCCTTTATCTGGCAGAAAGAATTTGTGGTATCTGTTCCTGGGTACATCCTTTTTGTTATACGCAAGCTGCTGAAGATGCTTGTAATATTGAGGTGCCGGAGCGTGCAGATTTTATCAGGGTAATTATAGCTGAGCTGGAGAGAATCCATTCACATCTCCTATGGGTTGGAATAGCGGGATATGAAATTGGCTATGATACTATTCTCCATATCACATGGCAGGTAAGAGAAAAAATTCTGGATCTCCTTGAGTTCCTGACCGGTAATCGTATTAATTACGGTATGGGAATGATTGGTGGTGTAAGGAGAGATATAGAGGAGAAACATATCTTGAAGATCGATGAGAACCTTAAGTATTATAAGGAAGCCGCGGATCAACTCATTAACATCGGTCTACACGATAAAACAATAGAGAAAAGAATGAAGAATTGTGGAATACTACCGAGAAAGGATGCGTTGGAACTCTCTATTCTCGGACCAACTACACGTGGGTCCGGAGTTAGAAAAGATGTAAGGCAGGATGAAGGATATGCCGCTTATGGCGACATCGGTGTAAAGGCTGTAGTGCCACAAGATATATTGGGCTCAGTGACCGGGGATGTCTTTGATAGGACTGTGGTAAGATTGGTCGAACTAAAACAATCTGTTGAAATAATTGAAAATGCACTGGATATGATGCCGTCTGGACCTGTAATGTATGAAAAAAAACCTTTGAAATTGATTAAACAGATGCAGAAAGAGAGCGGTGAAGGTATAGGTATGCATGAGGCGCCAAGGGGAGAAGTAATACAGTATATTCGCGCAGACGCGAGTGATAAGCCAGCCAGGTGGAAAATTAGATCTCCGACTATAAACAATTTGCTTGCTTGCAGACCGATGTTGCTGGGTGATCAAATCGCAGATATCCCAATTGTCGTAGCATCGATCGATCCGTGCATCAGTTGCACAGATAGAGTAACCATAGTGGAAAGAGATGAAAAGAGGAGTAAAAAGAAAGAAGTATTGTTCACAATGCAAGAATTAAGAGGGCGTTTTAAAAGAAAAGTATTTGTATAGGTACGATGTGAAATGTTATTCGAAGTAAAAATCTGTCTTTATTTATTGGGGATTAGCCTATTCTACACAGGGTTTCTCGGGTTTTTGTTCTCCGGTATAGATCGAAAATTAGTAGCAAGGATGCAGGGCAGAGTCGGTCCACCTATCAGACAACCATTTCTTGATTTTATAAAACTCTGTGGAAAAGAGGATATAATTCCACATGACGCAACAGCATGGCTATTCAAATTTGCTCCGGTCCTTGCATTAGCGTCAGTAATAACCGTTATGCTATATATACCGGTTGGCTTCAGTCCAATCTTCGCATATTTTGGCGATCTTATTCTTATTTTATATCTTTTAACCCTAACTTCATTAGCAATAGTCATCGGTGCTTCATCCTCCTCCTCCTCGCTCTTTGCTGCTTTAGGTGCACAGAGAGAGCTGGTAATGCTAATTTCCTGTAAAGTTCCATTAGCAATAATTATTTTTGGTCTTGCATGGAGAATCAATCCATTAGTGGACGTTCCTTTTTCTTTACTATCATTTAGCCAGGTCAATCTATGGATAATGGCAGGCCCTCTTACTTTTATAGGTGTAGCAATGCTTTTCTTTACATTTCTTTGCTGTATAACTGGTGAGCTTAGTGCAGGGCCCTTTGATATCGCAAAAGCAAAGACAGAGATCGCGGGCGGGACTTTAGTTGAATACTCAGGTAGAAGTTTAGCAACTTTCAAATTGGCAGAGGCTATAAAGATGATCGCGATAAGCAGCTTAGCTGTAGCCCTATTCTTCCCTATGCCGCTCTCTAACATTGTGGGAATCGATGGACTGCTGGGAATATTGCTCGATTGTCTGTTCCATATACTAAAAATTTTCTTAATAATCTTCGTATCCATCTCTGTTGTGAGAACGGTAATGGCACGGTTGAAGATTACTCAAGCTGTAAGGTTCTATTGGTTTGTACTGACACCATTTGCCTTGACCGGGCTAATATTTATCATGATAGAATATCTGGTGTAATTGCTCGGGTTACCAGGTTCAGGGTTCAGGGTTGTTCGCCTTGCGCTCTTCATATTTCTTGTTGTATATAAAGTATAACTTCTACCTATTTAGGACGCAGATTTACGCAGATTTACGCAGAAAACTATTTCCTCAAATTATCATACGCCTTACGTTTAACTTCCGGTTTAGTCCAAAAATTAACTAAAAGTCCAACTTCAATATCGGTCGCTTTTAGATAATTCAATAAGCGAAGAAGATATAAAAGAGGCGAAGAGTTTATTACGGCACGATTACCTCTAAAAAATCGACCCTTTTAAAATCATCGTCAAAGGTTGCTATTTTATTTATGCCATGATGCCTGCATGTGGCAGCGATAAGTGCATCGTTTGGGAGTAAGCGATACTTCATCATCTAATTCTAATATTTCTCGCAATTTTACACTTCGATTGAGTTTTATAGATGCTGCATATTTTTCCAAAATTCCCCTTTTCTCCTCTATCGTTACCTTCATCCTCTCTCCCTCTCTCAACGCCACCCTCTCCAGTGGCTTGAACACTCCATTCTCATAAACGACCTCGATAGTCTTTGTCATCTTATGACATTCCCTCTTGATTATTTCATTATAACCTAACTCCG
>JACGMN010000024.1 GCA_014061035.1 Candidatus Methanophagales archaeon
TGGCGGTGTAATAGCAGCGATACCACGCTTAGCGGTGATGACATCTGCATTTTTTGCCGTATCTCTTCTCCATATACCAGTCGGACCGACATGCGTGCATCTTACACTCGCGGGCTTAATGGGCATAATACTCGGAATGCTTGCCTTTCCTGCCATTTTCATTGGGCTCGTCCTGCAAGCTTTTCTCTTAGGTCATGGTGGCGTAACAGTGCTTGGTGTGAACACGGTAAACCTGGGTATTCCGGCATTGGTCGCTTATGGTATCTTCAAAGCAGGAGCAGGGGACAAACCAGGATCGGGATCAGGAAGAATCACTTCAGTCTCTATATCTCGATCCATGAAGCGTAAAACGTTATTAGGAGCATTAGCGGGCGGAATTGCAGTGGCATTAGTTGTTGTTCTTACCGCGGGAACGCTCTACACTTTGGGTGAAGAATACATCTGGGCAATAAAAGCACTTGTAGTGGGGCACATACCTGTAGTAGCTATAGAAGCAGTGATTACGGGCTCCGCAGTAGCCTTTCTGTTGCGCGTTAAACCTGAGTTGTTAGGGTAAAGAAACACGAGCCGAAGACGTCTGAGCAATGATGAAATATTTGGAGATTGAGAGATATGCTGCGCGTGATTCCATATTGCACAGGTTTGACCCACGGGCGAAAATAATCGCATTTCTTTTCCTTATCTTTTCTGTCGTTCTTGTACCTGATCTAAAGACCGCACTTATTGGGTTCTTCGCAGCTATTTTTCTTTTTCTTCTATCCAGAATACCCGTCACATTTGTGCTAAACTATATAAGATGGGTTGCTATCTTCGCTATATCCTTCTTCGTTATTCTGGCATTCACTTTTCCAGGTGAAGAATTAGCGAGATTCTATTTTCTGAGTATTACAGTTGAAGGATTATATGCGGGGTCGCTGATTGCCGTAAGGGCATTTTCTGCTATCATTCTCGTTTTTACTATGGTTGGAACGATGAGATTTGAGACCACGGTAAAGGCACTGGGCAGGTTAAAAGTTCCGGATTCGCTGGTTCAGATGCTTGTCTTCACGTACCGCTACATCTTTGTCTTCCGTGATGTGTTTCAAAGGATATGGACGGCGATGGGATCGAGAGGGTTCAAGCTATTAAGGATAAGAACTGTTTTGTATTCGCTCAGAACGATAGGAAAAGCGGCGGGAATGCTCTTTGTCCTGAGTTACGAAAGAGCAGAGCGTGTATATCGGGCAATGCGTTCACGGGGATATACTGGTACTAACAATCCGAAAACGCTGATGCTGGCTGAGTTTGAGATCAGGCTGAAGGATTACCTATTAGCAGCTTCTATCATAGTGTTTGCGATTTTTTTGCATACAATTTCTGTATTTGTATAAGTACGATGAAGATACAGGATACAGGATATATGTCAGAAGTCAGAGAACAG
>JACGMN010000027.1 GCA_014061035.1 Candidatus Methanophagales archaeon
GTTGCATTTGTAAGAGAGATGTGAACAGGTTCAAAGTTCCGGGGTTCACCTGTCTGCGTGCGGACACGCACAGGCAGGCGGTTCACGGTTAGAAAACGATGACCATAAACCCGTATTTAGAAAGACCACTTTCAGCTCTTGCTTTGCCTTTTTTCTGTAAGCACCTGCTCCAATTTCTCAGCGGCACGCTTGTGGTCGAATTTCTTCGATAATAAAAAAGCATTATTACCAATCTTTTTCCTTAGTTCGATATCCTTCAAGAGCATAATCACATACTCGGAAAAAACGTCATAATCATCAGTCACGAACATATCTTCTCCATGCGTAGGATTTATACCAAAGGTAGCCAGTCGAGTAGCTACTGCAGGTAACCCGCAAGCCATAGCTTCTAAGAGCTTACCCCTGCAACCCGTGCCCAATTCAACCGGTACTACAAAGACGTCGCTATTCCAGTAAACTCGTCGTACGTCCTCGTCACTCCCGCCTTCATCTACGATCACATTCTCACTTCTTAAATCCAGGAGTTCCTGCGGTGGATTGAACCCAATCACATAAAATTTTGCTTCCGGAACTTCCTTCTGGATTTTATTCCAGCAGTGGCTGATAAAATTTTTTACCGCATCCACATTGGGATAATGCTGAAAGTTGCCCAGATAAAGAATATTACTACTATCCACTGACTTCTTCTCTGATCGCGTATAAAATGCCGTGTCAACTCCATGAGGCACTACTCTGATCTTGTTCTTCAATCCCGGGGCATAGTCTATCAAAATATTGCTATCCTCTTTGGTCAAAGTTAAAATTCTATCAGCAGCGTCATACATCTTAAACTCGTAATTAAATAGCTCTTTTATCGTATCTTCGCTAATATTCTCTCCTTTTGCCGCCCTTTGTTCAAACGCTCTCGTATAACATTCGTGTACTGAAATCACAGTCATGGTATCAGCAGGGATAAAGCTTCGATTTGCTTCTATGTACTGTCCCATCATCGAATATTCAGCAATAACCGCATCAAAATGCTCCTTCTTCAAAGCTGACTTCAATGCATCTTCAATCCCTTCATCGTAACTACCGTCTCCGCTTAGAAAGACCATGGGTCTATTCAATCTCCTCTGAACTGTCTTTACTTCATCACGATCTCGTTCTCGTGCCATGACAGAATCAACTCTGATGATCTCCTCGCAGAATGGCTCAAGGCTTTTATCCGCCCAGTCTGCCTCGGTATAAGCAGGTGCAATTAGGGTTATCTTGTGCCCCATCAAATATAAGTTCCGTATTCTATGATAGATGAGGATCGGTCCACCTATGACGTCTGCGCGGGGAAGGAGCTTAGGAAGGAAGAGTATGCTCATAGCGTTATTTTTCGGATTTATTTTGACGGAAATTTCGCTTTCGCTCATTTTATAATGCCTACTCCGATCAAGCGCCAACTCTCCTTTATCTTTCGCCCAATCGCCACGCGTGAGCCTTTTTCTGCACATATTTGTCTGCTCAGTCTCACATCAATAGTCTTCTTCGTCACACGCTTCACCTCCCCTATCGTGATCGCAGTTCCGGCACTTAGCATGATATACTCACCCACTTTTATCGCTGGCACGTCCACCGCTTTTGCCATCCCAACAGTACGTTTGAATAGCTGAAATTCTATTGTAAGCTTCTCCCAGACTGGAGGTAGCGAGCCAGGCTTCCCTGCACATTGACCAACTAAAGAATCCTCTTTCGTCATGCTCGGCTCCAATTTCGTGCCAATACCTATCAGTCCACCAGGAGTCACCTCCTCTACATGCGCTCCACCGACAATTATTGACGCTATCTCTGTCTCTATAGGACTCCATTTTGTCCTACCTCTGGTCATCACCGCTCTTCCCGGTCTTATCTCTAACTTATCACCAACCTTCAGCCGTCCCTTGAGCAGAGAACCACCGATTACCCCTCCTTTCAAATCACGAATAGGTGTTCCCGGTTTATTTACATCGAAGGAACGTGCAATGTACATCCTCGCGGTTTCATCAGAGTAACGCTGCGGTGTGGGTATTGTTTTCTCGATGCTCTGTATCAATACATCTATATTAACAGACTGCTGCGCGGATATAGGCACGATCGGCGAACCTTCCGCGATTGTCCCCTTAACAAACTCCAGTATCTGTTTATAATGCTCTATCGCTTCCTCGCGTGAGACGAGGTCTATTTTGTTCTGTGCGATCACGATTTTATCTATACCAATTATGTTAAGTGCCATCAGATGCTCTTCCGTCTGTGGCTGTGGACATGGCTCAGAAGCCGCAATGAGAAGAACCGCACCGTCCATTATCGCAGCACCGCTAAGCATCGTTGCCATTAACGCTTCGTGCCCAGGCGAGTCGACAAATGAAACCGTTCGCAGCTCCTCTGTCCTTGTCTTACATCGGCTGCAGATTTCGTCTACAGTGTAACAATCTGGTTCATCACAGACCGGGCATCTCCTGAAAGCAGCATCCGCATATCCAAGCCGTATAGAAATGCCTCTCTTTATCTCTTCACTGTGCCTGTCTGTCCATTCGCCAGATAGAGCGTCTACCAATGTCGTTTTGCCATGATCTACATGCCCGATCATTCCTATATTCAGAGATGGCTTCGTCGTTTTGATTACCCCCGGTCTTAATTTTGCTGAATGTGAATGTGAATGCGAATGCGTTGCTCACTAACATTCTATTCTATTCTATTCTATTCTATTCTATTTTACATTCTTACATTCTCTTTCTTCTTATTAATTTAATAAATAGAATAAATAAAATGGAATTTGAACTAAACGCGTTTGATAAGGCGGTTCAGAGTAGGGCGAGAACATTTGCAGAGAATGAAGTACTGCCACGAGCTGCGGATATAGACCGGAAAGGGAAGTTTCCGGCGGAGATAGTGAAGAGAATGGCAGAGCTAAAATTCTTTGGACTACCTTTTCCGGAGAGATACGGTGGTTGTGATGTAAATGGGAATGGAAGACTTTTGAGCTTCGTAGTCATGGTAGAGGAGCTTTCGCTGGCAAGTGCAAGCATTGGGTGTTTGTGTGCAGCCGGACTTATCAGCGCCTTTCCTCTTCTATATGCCGGTTCAGATGCGCAGAAGGAGAAATATCTCAAACCGCTCTGTAAAGGCGCCAAATTAGGTGCTTTTGCATTAACAGAGCCTACTGCCGGGTCTGATCTGCTCGCTATTGAGACCACAGCGGCTCGTGACGATGGCTCCGATGACGGTGAGAACGACTGTGAAAGTAAAAGTAAAAGTCAATACATCTTAAACGGGAGAAAGGCGTATATCACGAATACCGCTATCGCAGACATCTACGTGGTTCTTGCATATACAGATCGGAGCAAAAAGAGGAAAGGGCTGAGTACTTTTATTATAGAAAAAGGGAGAAAGGGATTGTCATTTGCTAACCTCAGAGACCTGCTGGGTATGCGCGGTTGCAGTGTTGGAGACTTAATCTTCACGGATTGTAGAGTTCCGGCAGAGAACCTGCTTGGCATTGAGGGCGACGGATTGCGAATCGCACTGGCGACTCTGGACCGTGATAGAATAGCAATGGGCAGCATTGGAGTCGGTATCGCACAGGCATGCCTTGACATTTCCAGAAAGTATGCCTTAGAGCGAAAGCAGTTCTCGCAGCCGATCGCTAATTTCCAGGCGGTACAGTTCATGCTTGCAGATATGGCTGTAGAGGTAGAAGCAGCACGGTTACTCACGTACAAGGCTGCTTATCTCGCAGATAAAGGCGAGAGATTTACTAAAGAAGCCTCGATAGCTAAGCTTTATTCCTCTGAGGTTGCGTTGCGAGCCGCTACAAACGCAGTGCAGATACATGGCGGATACGGGTGCACGAAGGAATGCCCAGCAGAGCGGTATTTCAGGGATGCAAAGGTACTCAGTATTGCTGTCGGTACTTCAGAGATACAGAGAATGGTAATAGCACGAGAAGAATTGAGGTGAAGTAAATAATATGGCAGGTAGTTCGTTTGGAAAGATATTCCGCGTGACGACGTGGGGTGAGTCGCATGGAGAAGCAATGGGTGTGGTTGTGGATGGCTGCCCCGCAATGCTTGAGCTCTCAGAAGCAGATATACAGTACGAGCTGGACAGAAGGAGACCGGGTGTAAGCGAAATAACGACAGAAAGGAATGAGGCAGACGTGGTGAAGATACTGTCAGGCGTCTTTGAATCGAGGACGCTTGGGACTCCTATCTCTATGCTCATCTGGAATAGAGACGTAGATTCGAGCCCGTACGAACCTCTAAAAGATATTGCGCGGCCCGGTCAAGCAGATTTCTCCTACCAGCAGAAGTACGGGATAAGAGACTACCGGGGCGGTGGAAGAGCGTCCGGACGCGAGACCGTTGCCCGTGTTGCTGCAGGTGCAATAGCAAAGAAAGTATTAGCTGGTCAGGATCAGGGTCAAAGTCAGAATCAGAACCATAATCATAATTGCGCGATAAGAATTGCAGGGCATGTTGTAGAGATAGGAGGGATACGAGCAAGAGAAATGCGAGTTTTGGAGATAATGAGAAATGCTGAGAGCAATGCAGTAAGGTGCGCAGATTTAAAAGCGGCGAAGCAAATGGAAAGATTAATAAAAGAGATAAAGGAAGAGGGGGACAGTGTAGGTGGCATTGTAGAAGTAATTGCACTCGGTGTTCCCGCAGGCTTAGGTGAACCGGTCTTCGATAAGCTGGATGCAGAACTTGCAAAGGCTTTGATGAGTATCGGTGCAGTGAAAGGAGTGGAGATAGGCGTCGGTTTTGAGGCGGCGAAGCTGAAAGGAAGCGAGATGAACGATGAATTTTATATAGATGCAGGAAAGATACGAATGCGAACGAACAACGCAGGCGGGCTTTTAGGCGGTATTTCAACCGGAGCGCCAATAATATGTAGAATAGCAGTGAAACCTACTCCTTCTATCTCAAAACCGCAGAGAAGCGTTGATATGCAGAAGATGGAAGACGTGGCGCTTGAAATAAAGGGCCGGCATGACTCTTGTATATGCCCACGAATAGTTCCCGTGGCAGAGGCGATGGTTGCATTAGTATTAGTAGATCATTTGTATAGGTGTAAGGTTTGAAGTGTTTGGCTTACGGAATACTCACAACTCACCCTTCACGACTCATACCTTCGTCGTAGCTAAACTAGTAATTAAATTAAAGGACCTGCATCTTCAAATCCTTCGCGCTTTCCCGTTCCTGCTTCACGATCTATCGCATCTGGTTTGAAGAGCATTTTTATCACGTTCTGCGCGTGTTCTCGCGCACGGCGATCTGCAAGCCAGGCAAGCGCTTTCGGAGAACCTGCTTCTGCTTCCACGCCTGTCTCTATATCTTCCTCTACCCCTACCTCTATCTCGTCTTCGTGGACAAATACCTCTATGATGTGCGTAGAAGTGAGAAGCTGTACAGCTATAATCCCGAGTGAAGCTTCGTGAGCACATTGCTTGTCTATCTCCGCAGCTCCGGGCATACCTAATGCCATCACTATCTCGCACCCTCTCTCCTCGATCAGTTTCTTTGACGCTACCGGCAAATCCTTTATCCCCGGAACTGTGTACCGCTCTATCTTAACAGAGGCATTCTTCTTCAGCTCGTCTATCGCTGCAGCACCCATGTCGTATCGTGCAAAGGTTGTATCCGCAATGCCTACTTTTTTCATTCTATATAAAGTATAACTTCTACTTATTTAGGATATAACTTCTACTTATTTAGGACGCAGATTTACGTAGATTTACGCAGAAAATTATTAAGTTTAAAATCCTAATTATCTGCGTTCATCTGCGTCCGATTACCAAAATTTATTTTTTATCTTATCTTATCTTATCTTATTCTACACACGCCAAAGCGCTAAGAGGGCATGCTTTTACGCAGACCTCGCACCGAACGCATTTCTCTTCTTCTAAATTGATCTTCCAGGAAGTATCGAACGTAAAGACCTTTGTTGGGCAGACAGAGATACACGCGCCGCAGTGAATACATCGTTCTTCATCCCAGACAATCAATTCCTGTAATCTTCGTACTCCAACCCCTTTCTCATGGAAAAGCGATGCAACATCGTCTACATCATCTTCGGGAACATCAACGATCAGTTCATCTCTCGTCGCTCTGTCTATATTTATCTTCGTACCAGTCTCAAGGATTACTTCAGCCGTGTACGGCATTTCATCCAGCGGTAACGGGTACTTCAATAGCAGCTTCATTTTGTGGTATAAGTATATGACGTATAACTCTTTTCTATTTAAATTTAAGGGATTGATTTATCAATAAATATTTCTGCGGTAAAGGTCTCTTATTAAATTAAAAGTGTGGTCTGCTTATGATGACAAGGATACGGGATTTCGTGATAACAGAGGACGATTGGATATTTTCTGTGGTCTGCTATGATCTGGGAAGCGCTGAATTGAGATGCCTCCTGCGATATGTCCCTGATGAGAAAGGAGAGAGAGTCTCCGAGGATGGTAAAAGATACCGGAAACTAGATTTTTATAGTGCTTATGAATTCTTACGAAAGTACAGGCCAGAATATTTAAAAGATGTAGCTCCGCATCTGCAGCTGGTTCCAAAAGTAGAGATCAATGAGATTTTGAAGCCTGATCTGGAACTTCCGGTAATTGCTGAGCGTGCCGGTAACAAGACAGTAAGAACAATTTATGAGTTTCTTGAACGGTATATCCAAAAAGATAGGATAGGCATCACCGGCTCCTTCTTATGTGGTCTCAACGCTGAAGAATCTGACATCGATCTCGTTATTTATGGACGTGAGAACTTCAACATGGCGCGAGAGGTTATAAAAAACGCGAGTGGACAGGGGCAGGGATACGGATATGGTCTCACGGTGATAGATGAGAACCTCTGGAGACAGATATACCTTAAACGGAAGCCTGAATTGAATTATGATGATTTTCTCGCGCACGAGATTAGGAAGGGAAACAGAGGCGTAACCGGCGGCAGATACTTTGATATTCTATACGTACGGGATGAGGAAGAGTTACAGCGATTGGATAGGCGCAATTATGAAATAGGCGAAAGAGTTGGCTATAGGACGATAACCGCAGAAGTAAGTGATGCTTCTTTCTCCTTTGATAGCCCTGCTATCTATTGTATCGAGCATGATGAGATAGACCTGGTTCTCTCGTTCACGCATACTTATGCAGGGCAGGCATTAGCGGGTGAGACGATAGAAGCTCGCGGCATGGTGGAAGAGACAAGAGATGGGAGAAGAAGATTGATTGTCGGCACTACAAGAGAGGCGAAAGGTGAGTGGATACGCTCGCTATCGCTATTACTTTAAAATTTGGTGATATTTAGACGCAGATTTATGCAGATTTA
>JACGMN010000001.1 GCA_014061035.1 Candidatus Methanophagales archaeon
ATCTATACCTATTGTGATAAAATCCGTACAGGCGAGTAATTTCTTCCTTAATTCTTCATCTATCAACAAATCACATTGTTTTTCTGCTTCGCAACTCTCCTGCAATAACAATGCGGGCTAAAGAGGGTTTAGGACCTTCTTTGACTTCAATCAGCCATTGAGGTTTTCTGCCCCCAATATCCGGTGCATCGGTTTTCTCGCATAACTCAATCCATTTATTCGCGTTATCATCATCGCCTGTTCAAAAATAGCTTGAACCGTCCTCATTGAAATGTGCTTCTCCTTTCTTGCTCCTGGAAACAATCACTTTATGGATTTATATTTATTAAAGGTCTCCCAGCCGAACGTGAAGTTATCATTGATACTAAACGAATCCATATAAGTTTAAGTTTAACCAATTATTCAGCATCAGCCACCTCTGCCTCTCCTTTTGTTGCGCCGAAGAGCATCTGTGTTGCGTTCTTTACCGCAGCCGCAGCCTCAGGATGCATCATCATAAATAAATCCCCACCTGCCAGTCCCAGTGTCAACCCGGTTATGATCTCAAATAGCGGACCTCTATATGCTGCAGGTCCCCAATCTGAATCCTCCCTGTTGGGTGAATTCTTCATCCATGCTTCGCGCGCGCCCCAAGCATTTGTTATACCGCAAGAGATAGGGAACGCCAGATCGGCATCGCCTTTTAACGCAGCTATTCTCATCCGTTCTATATTCGTAAACGCGTAATCTAGACCATAACCGAGTGGAGCAGTTGTCGGATCAATTACGATATCTTCGCGCGGCACGCCCAATTTGAACAAATACCTGTTCAAGGTCTTCTGTGCGTTTATGTCGAGCTGAGTCCACGAAAGAATAACATGCCCGTTGTCAACAGCCGCCTTTGCTATTCGTTTGTAATCCATGCTTAAGCTTGCCGATGCAATCAAACACCGTTCACCCTGAGCCGCCTCAGCCGCTGCTTCCAGCACTTCAGGGTCTTTATCAGGATTGCCAGACCCGCCGATAATTATGGGAACTTTTACTGCTTGCAGCACATCTTCGACTACCTTTGCCCCTTCTCTCGCTGTCGTATCCTTTATTAGCGGGTCTGTGCTGATAAGATGAATAGTAACCATATCCGCACCGAATTCGTGCACGTTCTTCTTCGCCCATTCCGCTGGGTCGTCCATCACGTCCTCATAATACCCTCGCACCGCTTTCGCTAACTGAACCGGCATATCGAAACAATCCAGGGAGATTACCGGTGGATGCGGCATTTGAGCGTCAAAATTATAGAAAGATAAGGATTTCTCGCCGCCTATTGTTACCGTCCGCTCCCGTGTACCGCCATCCGCTGACGTAGCACCGATGGTAACTTCTTCTATCTCCCCCCTCCACCTGGCATCTTTAATCTCGAATCTCACAGGTAGTAAATCTAAATCCTCTATCTTATCCTTCTTCATCCTTCCTCTTCCTATTTTTGTTATGCTTTGCATATACCTTTAAGTATTAAACATTTGATCTCACGATATACTATGTCAGAAAAGCTAATAATTATCGGTTGCGGAGCTGCCGGGATAACCATTGCATCGAACGTCAGGAAAAAAGATCAGGCGATAGAGATAACGATTTTTAGCCGGGATCGCGATATAGCTTATTCACCATGTGGCATACCTTTTGTACTATCGGGCGCTATTCCGTCCTTTGAGTCTCTGGTAATGCACGATCTCCAATACTACAAGGACAAGGGCATTGAGATCAGAATCAATACAGAAGTCACTGCAATCGACTTAGTGGGCAGGTCGATCATCGCAGATGGGAAACATTTCGAGTATGATAAACTGGCAATAGCAACAGGTCCTCTCTCTTTAATCCCGCAAGTTCCCGGCATAGACAAAGCATACCCACTTAGAAATCTTGAGGACGGCAAGAAAGTTAAAAAAGCTTTGGAGATCGCAGAGAAAGCGGTAATCGTCGGCGCCGGCCCGATCGGTCTTGAAGTTGCGACCGCATTTGTAAACAATGGAATTGCTACCACAGTCGTAGAAAGAGCACCCTATATTCTTCCGTGTGTGCTTGATCCTGATATGGCTTCCATTGTCCAGACCAAATTGGAGAGGAGTACTGGTGTAAATCTGATGCTCGGAGCTCCATTGGGTGCAATCACCGATTCTGATCACGAAGGCGTAAAATCTGTTACCGTTGGAAAAGAAGCTATTCCCGCTGACTTGGTCGTCAGGTGCACAGGTACCATTCCGAATACCGATCTTGCCAGGGAAGCAGGAATAGAAATAGGCGAGGTCGGCGGTATCAAGGTCGATTCCACCATGAAAGTGAAAGCGATAGCAATGGCGGTGGAGAACGTCTATGCCGCCGGTGATTGTGTTGAAGTAGTGAATCAGATCACCAACCAACCATGTCTCAGCCAGTTAGGCAGTACTGCAGTGAAGCAAGCCAAAGTGGTGGCAGAGAACATCTGTGGTGGAAGTGATGTGTTTGATCCAGTTCTCCATTCCGCCGTTTATAAGATAGGGGATATTCAAATCGGCTCAGTAGGAGTAACATATAGGGATGCAAAGCGTGCGGGACTGGTGCCAGTTGTGGGAAGGGCAACAGCACTGACAAAGGCACGCTATTATCCTGGTGGAAAGAAGATAGAGATAAAGCTGCTGGTCTTTCGCGATAGATTGATTGGTGCACAGATCGTCTCAGAAGATTACGGTGTAAAGGAGCGAATAGATGCATTAGCGCTCGCGATCAAGAGCGGAATGACGGTTCAGCAACTGTTAAGAGTTGAAACGTGCTATACACCTCCTTTGGCTATGGTAGTTGATCCACTGACATTAGCGCTTGAAGACGTTAAACGCCAAACATCATCCTGAGCGTGTTCCTCACTGCTGGTCCTAACCCAAGAAAGATAAGAGTTAATAAGACGAGATTTTTCAGCTCTATTTCATCATCTGTAAATCGCGTATCCAGTACGTATAAGATCGGGATAAGTATGCCGAGCTTGAGCGGAAACATTCCGGCGGCGGTACCGGTATATTCAACAATAAGCCCCTCTATCACATGTTTTCCGGTGTATCCAAGCATATCAATTCCGATAAACGAGGATGCGGCGTCGAGCAGATGAGCGGTTAAGACTGCAAGATTCAACTCTTTGGTGAGAAAATGAATACCGACTTTTACTGCGATTACGTATATCGCAGTTATGAATATGCCGGAAGTGCCGAGAACGGCGATGAAGACCCAGGGCAGCATTACATCTTCCGTCATCAGAAGGATTGTGAGATTTATAAAGAGCCATATCATTCCTATCAGTCCAAATGTTGTGAGGTGTGAGGGATGAGGGATACGGTTGAACTTTGAACAAAATATGAGTATGGCAAGGCAGCAGCAGAAGATAAGAAAGAAGATTAACGGTGTGACTAGCAGGTAGCTCAGCGGAGTAGCGAGTAATTCTGCATCTTCCATTACACGCAGACTACCACCAACAAAGATGTACGGTGATACGGCGGCGATAAAACGGCGGTCTATCTTTATATCGAGCTTCTTCAGTATCTTCAGTGTCAAAAATAAGAATGCTGCCAGTACTAACGCCCACGTTACCGTATTTACCGGGTTGTAGCCGGTACCGAGGGTTATAGGATGGATGTAGTACGTCTCGATAAATTGTCTTAATGCTTCTGGCATAATCTATAAAATAAACAACAAGAAAGAATAATTTTTATATACAATGACAATGAGAATGACTCTTAACATCCCAACACTGCATAAAATAGCAGATATTAAAAAGGAAAGCAGTACTGTAAAAACCTTCGTATTTAACGCGCCGGAGATTGCTAAAGAAAGTGTACCGGGGCAGTTTGTAATGATTTGGAATCCTGGTATAGATGAGATACCGATTTCAATCGCTCACGCATCGCCGGAAGGTGAGATAGAACTTGCAATTGCGGATGTCGGCGATTGCTCTCATAGCTTACATCAAAAACTGATTGGGGATTTAGTTGGATTAAGAGGCCCTTATGGCACGGGCTTCACACTCAGAGGCGCAAGTATCTGCATGGTTGCTGGCGGGTATGGCGCGGCGCCGTTGCGGTTTGCCGCGAGCAGAGCGAAGGAATTAGATAAGGAAGTTATCGTGTTAGAAGGTGCGCAAAGTAGTGCAGAGCTGTTATACATGAGCGAATTTCAGGATTTTGGCTGCGAGGTCAGAGTTGCCACGGAAGACAGTTCTAAAGGTTATAAAGGGCAGATTACAGAGCTATTGGAAGAGCTATTGGCAGCGGGTGAGAAATTTGGGCAACTATTGACCTGCGGACCAGAACAGATGATGGCGCGCGTTTGTGCGATTACAAAGCGGGAAAAGATACCTACGCAAGTCTCGGTAGAGCGAATAATAAAATGCAGTTCTGGCGTTTGCGGCGCTTGCGACCTCGGTGGTTATCACGTCTGTAAAGACGGTCCGGTTTTCAATGCCGAAGCGGTTGAAAGCACGGAATTTGGAAGATGGAAACGAGAGAAAAGTGGTAAAAGAATCTCTGTTAAGCAGCCTGTAACAGTAACAGTAACAGTAACAGCAAGAGAAGAAGTTAAGTTCTTATCAATTCCTTCTTCACGTTTCACGCCTGAATACGAACCGTTATTAAAAACAGAAGTCTGTGGCATTGATTTTCCCAATCCACTTGCGAACGCGTCAGGGTTTGGTGTTTCCGGGAAGTTATTGTTTCGATATGCAGTCTCAGGCGCAGGCGCAGTCGTAACAAAATCGATTGGGCTGCAAGAGCGAGAAGGTTATCCCAACCCTACATTCCTTGAGATCGCTCCGCAGAGTTATATCAACGCGATGGGGCTCCCAAACCCTGGAATAGCGAATTACCGGCTGGAGATAGAAGATGCGATGTATGCCGGTGTGCCAGTGATCCTGAGTATCTTTGGTAAGAATGTAGAAGAATGCCGCGAAGTAGCGAAGATAGCTCGTAATTATCCTGTAGACATGTTTGAATTCAATGCGTCGTGTCCGCATACAGAGTTCGCAGCGGTTGAAAACAATCCTGAACTGTTGAGTGAGATAATAAGGGCGATAAAGGGGGCGGTGCATCCGAGACCAGTCGCGGTAAAAATTTCGCCTAACGTTGGCGCGCCTATCGAATTGGCACTGACAGCGCAGAGGGCTGGTGTTGACGCAATCACTGCTATTAATACTGTCATAGCACGACCGATAGATAAAACGCTCGATATTCCACTACTGGGCAATCCTACCGGTTATGGCGGTAAGTCTGGGCGGGATTTAACAGTTGGCGGTAAGCAGATTGTCTTCGCGCTCTACGATGAGCTGAAGATACCGGTAATCGCAGTCGGCGGAATATTCACGATACGCGATGTTATAGACTATGTCAAGAACGGTGCTAGCTTGTTCCAGATAGGTAGCGCACTCGCACGGGTAAACAACGGCTACGAGATTTTTTCGGTGTTAAAAAAGGAATTGAAAGAGTATCTTGGTGCTCACGGGTATAAGAATATCGGCGAACTGGTTGGCACGGCCCATAAAAGGTAACTATGCAGGTTTAGGATTCATGGTTCACGGTTCACGGTTGGTTGCCTTATCTTCATACTGGTTTATGTTCTTCGTTTTCTAACCTTGAACCTTGAACCTTGAACCTTGAACCTCCGAACCGTGAACCCCCGAACCCTGAGTTGAATTAATAGGTATCTAAATCCAATTATTATTCATCTGGCGTATGATCTAATCAAATCTAATGTAAGCTAGCTAAGTCAGGCGGGCGGGGGTAGCCGAGCAGGACAAAGGCGCAGGACTTAAGATCCTGTTCCGCAGGGATACGAGGGTTCGAATCCCTCCCCCCGCATGCATAATATTTAGCGAAACATCAAAGCTTTATAAGACCACATGTCTATAGTTATATGTTGTATCTGTACTCGACCGCGATTGTGGGTATACCCAAAGATTGTGGGTATACCCAAAAGATGAGAAGCGGGTGTCCGCGACGATGCTACAAAGAAGTGAGAAGTGATTCGATAAATAGAATAGAATGAATGGGGACACGAAGCAAAGAATATTTTGTGTCCGACATGGGAACTTAAACATAATCTGACGAACCAGCAAATCTGATTGGTTGATTGACCAATTAAATTAAGTTAAGTCAGGTGTGTGCGTGAAGATCCTGCCATTTTAACACTGGTTGATCCTGCCAGAGGCTACTGCTATCAGAGTTCGATTAAGCCATGTTAGTCGAGGGTGCTGCTTCTTCTTCGGAGGAAGCGGTAACCCGGCGGACGGCTCAGTAACACGTGGATAACTTATCCTTTGGACCGGGATAACCCCTGGGAAACTGGGGCTAATACCGGATAGAGCATTGATAGCTGGAATGCGCGGTGCTCGAAAGCTGAGGCGCCGAAGGGTAGGTCTGCGGCCGATTAGGTTGTTGTTGATGTAATGGATCAACAAGCCACTGATCGGTATGGGTTGTGAGAGCAATATCCCAGAGATGGGTTCTGAGAAAAGAACCCAGGTCCTACGGGACGCATCAGGCGCGAAAACTTTACAATGTGCGAAAGCACGATAAGGGAACTCTGAGTGCCTCCAAAGGAGGCTGTTCAGGTGTTTAAAAAGCATCTGAAGGAAGGGCTGGGCAAGACTGGTGCCAGCCGCCGCGGTAACACCAGCAGCCCAAGTGGTGGCCACTTTTACTGGGTCTAAAGCGTTCGTAGCCGGCTAGGTAAGTTCTTTGGGAAATTTGGTCGCTTAACGATCAAGCTTCCAAAGAATACTGCTTAGCTTGGGACCGGAAGAGGTCAGAGGTACTTCAAGGGTAGGGGTGAAATCCGTTAATCCTTGTGGGACCACCAGTAGCGAAGGCGTCTGACCAGACCGGATCCGACGGTGATGGACGAAGGCTAGGGTAGCGAACCGGATTAGATACCCGGGTAGTCCTAGCTGTAAACGATGCGGGCTAGGTGTTGGCATTACTGCGAGTAATGCCAGTGTCGAAGGGAAGCCGTTAAGCCCGCCATCTGGGGAGTACGGTCGCAAGGCTGAAACTTAAAGGAATTGGCGGGGGAGCACTACAACGGGTGGAGCTTGCGGTTCAATTGGATTCAACGCCGGAAAACTCACCGGAGGCGACAGCGAGATGAAGGTCAGGCTGAAGACCTTACCAGATTAGCTGAGAGGTGGTGCATGGCCGTCGGCAGTTCGTGTTGTGAAACATCCTGTTAAGTCAGGCAACGGGCGAGACCCGTGCTCACAGTTGCCAGCATCTCCGCAAGGAGGATGGGCACTCTGTGGGGACTGCCGCCGCTAAGGTGGAGGAAGAAGCGGGCCACGGTAGGTCAGTATGCCCCGAATCCTCCGGGCTACACGCGTGCTACAATGGGTGGTACAATGGGTATCGACGCCGAAAGGCGAAGGTAATCTCCTAAAGCTACCCTTAGTTGGGATCGAGGGCTGCAACTCGCCCTCGTGAACCTGGAATCCGTAGTAATCGCCCCTCAAAATGGGGCGGTGAATATGTCCCTGCTCCTTGCACACACCGCCCGTCAAGCCAGCCGAGTAAGATTTAGGTGAGGTCGCCTTTTTTTGGGGTGTTCGAACCTAAATCTTGTAAGGGGGGCTAAGTCGTAACAAGGTAGCCGTAGAGGAATCTGCGGCTGGATCACCTCCTAATTTTTTAAATCGCTGATCAGAGCTGAAAGAGCGTCAGGTTAAGTTTAAGTTTTGTCAGTTTTTTATTTTTTATATATAAATATTGTAAATAATTAGCTGGGACCGGACAACTTCAGGGCTCGTAGATCAGTGGAAGATCGTCGCCTTTGCGAGGCGAAGGCCCTGGGTTCAAATCCCAGCGAGTCCATTCTTGAGGAACTATAGTCGATCAAATGCACTTAACAAACGATCCGTCTTGTTAGGGAAGATGTGGATGGCAGGGGGTTCATGTCATGTCCCTGTTAGATGAAGCTATCATACGCACTTTACAACTCTGACATCCAATGAGCTTAGTGAGAATGGTGAATTATGCCATTTAGTGGATGGCTCGGCTCAAGCGCTGAAGAGGGGCGTGCCAAGTTGCGAAAAGCCTCGGGTAGGCACAAGGAGCCTTAGAACCGAGGATGCCCTAATGGGAACTCTTGACTCTTTTTGAGTCGATCCGTAAGGATTGGGAACGCTCTGAATTGAAACATCTTAGTAGGAGCAGGAGGAGAAATCAATTGAGATGCCGTGAGTAACGGCGAGTGAAAATGGCACAGTTCAAACCGAATCCCTTCTTGAAAGAGGGGGGAGATGTGGAGTGGTAAGTGGGAGTCATATAAAGCCCGCCCTATTGAAGCTGAAGTCCCCTGGAACGGGGCGCCATAGAGAGTGAGAGCCTCGTAAGCGTAAGATAGAGGGCTTGATTCCTTACTTGAGTACCATAGGTTGGAATTCCTGTGGGAAGCTGGGGGTTACCAACCTCCAAAACTAAATACGTCTTGAGACCGATAGTGTAATAGTACCGTGAGGGAAAGCTGAAAAGTACCCCAAATAAGGAGGTGAAAAGAGCCTGAAACTAAATGGTGATAGAGTGGTATGGCTTGGAAGTGATGAAGCAATCTGAAGGAGCATCTCGTGAGGGATTAGTACGAGGATTGTAGAACAAAGTTGTATCTTACGTTCTGGAGAACGGGCCAGGGAGTATATCTCAGTGGTGAGGCTAACCTGTAAAAGGGAAGCCGCAGGGTAACCAACAAGTTCGCACTCGTAAGAAGAGGAACGACGTATGAACTGCGTGGAATCACTGGGATATGACCCGAAGCCGGGTGATCTAAGCGTGGGCAGGCTGAAATTCTTCGAAAGGGGAATGGAGGGCCGAACCGGTGATGATCTACAAATCTCTCGGATGACCTGCGTTTAGTGGTGAAAGGCCAATCGAACCCGGCAATAGCTGGTTCCCCTCGAAACATACCAAAGTATGACCCGATCTGAGATGGATAGCGCTGTAGAGCGACCGATTGGAGGATCCGGAGTCGAAAGACCTCGCCCTCTTGTCAAACTCCGAATGTGCTATCGTCGTAGAAGATCGGAGTCGGGGCTGGGGGGGTAAGCTCCCAGTCCGTGAGGGAATGAACCCTGACTGGGGTTAAGGTCCCTGAGTGTCGGCTAAGTGTTAACACTAAAGGGCGTTGCAAACCACAAACAGCTGGGAGGTTAGCTTAGAAGCAGCTATCCTCTAAGGAGTGCGTAACAGCTCACCAGCCGAGGTTTGCAGCACCGAAAATGGATGGGGCTTAAGCCGACCACCGATACCCCAGGGCTCCGAAAGGAGATCCGGTAGAGGGGCGTTCTGCATGGGCAGAAGTATCCTTGTGAGAGGGTGTGGACCGTGCAGAAACGAGAATCCTGGTACTAGTAACAGCATAGTTGGGTGTGAATCCCAACCGCCGAAGGGGCTAGGTTTCCTTGGCAATGTTCGTCAACCAAGGGTTAGCCGGTCCTAAGATGTGTCCTAACTGGAGCACGTCAAATGGGAAGCAGGTTAATATTCCTGCGCCGTCCAGCCTATGTACCTAAAGTACACCTGACGCTTCTGGATAGATTGAGCGGTGCTGTCGCACCGTCTAAACATCGAAACCTATGGAGTGCCGTAATGGCGAGAAGTAGTGGAATATGTGATAGCGAAAGTCAGTCGAGTCCCGGAGCCCGTGAAAAAGGCGGCTGGATGTCCGTACCGAGAACCGACACAGGTGCCCCTAGCTGAGTAGGCTCAGGCGTGTCGGGTAAATCCAGCTAAGGGAAATCGGCAAATTAGCCCCGTAACCTCGGGAGAAGGGGTGCCTGCTTTGTGAGAGGCAGGTCGCAGTGACAAGGGAAGGCCAACTGTCTAATAACAACATAAGCGACCGCAAGTCCGTAAGGATTAGTACGGTCGCTGACTCCTGCCCAGTGTAGGTATCTGAAATCCCTTTTCAAGGGGGCGAAGGACCTATAAACGGCGGGGGTAACTCTGACTCTCTTAAGGTAGCGTAGTACCTAGCCGCTTAATTGGCGGCTTGCACGAATGAAGGAATGAGCCTTCTACTGTCCCTAGCTGGAACCCGGTGAACTTTATATCCTGGTGGAAAGTCCAGGGACCCCCAAGGGGAAGCGAAGACCCCGTGGAGCTTTACAGCAGCCTGTCGTTGAGCCACGACTTCGGATATATAGTGTAGGTAGGAGGCTGCGAAGTGTCTTCGCCAGGAGACACAGAGCCACCAATGGAACACTACCTTTCTGAAGTTGTGTCCCTTACTCGCAAGAGGACACCGATAGGTGGGCTGTTTAGGTGGGGCGCCATACCCTTGAAAAGATATCGAGGGTGCCCTAAAGTTGACTCAGGTGGGTCGGAAATCCACCGTAGAGTGCAAGAGCAAAAGTCAGCCTGATGTGACTTCGCACAGTAGGAAGTCACGGGACGAAAGTCGGGTCTAACGAACCTTTAAGACTCTTTGGTAGGGCTTAAAGACGTCAGAAAAGCTACCCCGGGGATAACGGAGTTGTCTCCAGCGAGAGGCCATATCGACCTGGAGGTTTGCTACTTCGATGTCGGCTCTCTCCATCCTGGCTGTGCATCGGCAGCCAAGGGTAAGACTGTTCGTCTATTAAAGGAGATCGTGAGCTGGGTTTAGACCGTCGTGAGACAGGTCGGTTGCTATCTATTGGGGGTGTTTAGAGGTCTGAGGGGAAGCTGCTTTTAGTACGAGAGGAACAAAGCAGCGGCGCCTCTGGTGTACCGGTTGTCCGACCGGGCATTGCCGGGCAGCTACGCGCTGGTGGATAAGAGCTGAAAGCATCTAAGCTCGAAGCCATCCCCAAAAAGAGACCTCTGTTAAGGACACCGTTAGAAGAACGGTTTGATAGAGCTGGGGTGTAAGAATCAAGGTGAATAACCGAGATTTTCAGCCCGCAGCTACTAACGTCCGCATCAATAACCTCGCTGAGCTCAGATGAAATCAGAGTTGTAAAGTGCTGTTTTGTTTTCCGCCAATAGGCAATCTTTGTGCCAAGGTGGCGGAGCGGCAGACGCGGCTGACTGCAGATCAGCTATACCCCGGTTCAATTCCGGGCCTTGGCTTTTTTTATTGCAATAATTGAATTGATGTTAAGTGATTACAGTGGGCATATTAGCGAATGAGGTCGAATTGGTCTCTGAACTATGCGAGCGGATAAAACGAGAGACAGATAAGTCAAAGTTGCCGACTGCTGTGAAGATACTGGATATAGGATGTGGTACAGGAAAACTTGCTATACATTTAGGATCAGAGACAGCATATGATGTAACAGGGATTGATCCTGTACGGGTGAACGTGGAAAAAGCACAGATAAAGGCGGCGACATCGATGGTTACAGCCGCGTTTGCAGTCCAATCTGCGGAAGCAATAGCTTTTGCGGATAGTAGCTTCGATTTTGTCGTCTCGCTCAAGGCACTGCATGAATTCCACAATCTTGGTAAAGCTTTGAAAGAGTCGATGCGTGTGCTGAAAGAGGGCGGCAAAATTTTTATTATCGACTGGATAGGCAGTGTTGCAGGAACAAGAAGTCATCTACATGTAAAGAAATATTACAGTCCAGAACGGTTAAAAGAATCGATCGTTGATGCAGGTTTTACCAATCTAAGCCTCAAGATCAATAAAACGAGTAAATTAATGTTGTGTGAAGGGAAGAAGCTTCAATAGGTTCAGGGGTTCGGGGTTTAGGGTTCACGATTCACGGTTCACGGTTCAGGGTTCATAGATCATGGATCCAGTATATGTTTTGATATTTGGATTTCGGATTTTGAAATTGTTTAGTGTTTAGTATTTAGTATTTAGAAATTAGGATTTAGGATTTTTACATGTCTAACCGTGAACCGTGAATCCCGAACCCTGAATCCTGGTTTGTATTAACTATGGTGCTTTTTTATAATTATAATGCTATTTCGCATCTCATTTTTGGATAGATAAAATAAACCGAAAGGTTTTTAATAACCCGCAATATTAGTTATACATACCCTTCATGGGTAATAAAAAAAGGAGGAAAAAGAAGTTATGGCTAAGATAGTGGATAAGGTAGATTTATACGACGATAGAGGCAAGAAACTACTGGGCGATGTACCGATAACAGCACTCAGCCCGCTGAGAAATCCTGCGATACGGAAGATATGCGGCATGGTGGCTCGGTTAGCAGCAGTTGACTTAGCAGGACTGGAGAAGAAGCTACAAACAGGTGCAATCGCGGGCAAGCAGATGTTGATCCGCGGAAAAACACTGGACCTGGATATTGTAGGAAAAGCGGACGCGATCGCGAGTCAGATGAAAGAGATGCTAACGGTGGAAGAAGGAGACGAGACAAGTGTAAAAAAAATTGGCGGTGGAAAGCGGCTATTGGCTGAAGTGCCAAATGCAAGAATCCTCGCGGACTACTCTGCTGCTAGGACAAATGTCTGTGCAGCGCTGACGCATGCACTCATTGACACCTTCGGTGTAAGTATGTGGGATGCGCCCAAGGTAAAAGCTGCTGTATGGGGGATGTATCCGCAGGATCCGGCAATGGCCGGTACTGCCGTAGCGACGCTGGTGGACGTACCGATAAGTAATGAGGGACCTGGATATACATTGAGAAATATCCCGGTGAACCACATTGCAGCAACGGTGCGGAAGAGAGCGATGCCAGGCGCGTGCTTGTCTATGATACTGGAGGAATCAGCGTGCTATGAGATGGGCGATGCGATTGGACCGTTCGAGCGCGGTCATCTCTTAGACCTTGCGTTTGAAGGACTGAATGCGAACAACGTACTTTACAACCTGATAAAGGATAACGGGCGGGATGGAACACTCGCTGATGTCGTGTATGCATGTGCAGAGAAAGCTAAAGCAGATGGTATAGCGAAAACAAAGACGAAGATGGGATCTGGATATAGTATCTATGGGACCGATGATTTGCAGATGTGGAATGCGTACGCATCCGCGGGAATGCTTGCCGCGGTGATGGTGAATTGTGCTGCAATGCGTGCCGGACAGCCGGTTCCGTCGAGCATCATGTACTTCAATGAGTTGTTAGAGCACGAGACCGGACTTCCTGGCGTTGACTATGGCAAAGCACAGGGAACATCTGTATCGAGTTCATTCTT
Source organism: Candidatus Methanophagales archaeon (assembly GCA_014061035.1). Classification (GTDB taxonomy): domain Archaea; phylum Halobacteriota; class Syntropharchaeia; order Alkanophagales; family Methanospirareceae; genus JACGMN01. The sequence goes on from JACGMN010000001.1 coordinate 13,119, forward strand.
CTCACACAGTATCTATGGTGGAGGAGGACCTGGTGTATTCCACGGAAACCATATCGTTACGAGGCATGCAAAGGGGCAGATCATACCGTGCTTCTGCGCCGCTATGTGCATAGACGCAGATACGCAGTATTTCGCTCCGTCAAGGACGTCTGGGCTGTATGGAGAAGTGCTGGGTGCGATACCTGAGTTTGCAGAGCCAATGCAAGCAGTCGCGGAAGGAGCAAAGTCGATAATGTAAGGTATGTAAAAAAGGAGAAAAAAGAAAAATGCCACAATTTACACCTGGAAGTAGTTCTGTAGCTGAGAACCGCAGAAAGTTCATGGACCCTACCAAGAAATTAGAGAAGTTGAGAGACATAGCAGAGGAAGACGTTGTGAGAATGCTCGCACATCGAGCGCCTGGAGAAGCGTACAAGAGTATTCATCCACCAATAGAGGAGCTGGAAGAACCTGAGTGCTCTGTTCGTGAGATGGTAAAGCCAACGCCAGGAGCAGCAGCAGGTGATAGGATACGATATGTGCAGTTCACTGATTCGATGTTCTTTGCGCCCGCAACACCGAGAATCAGACCGATGATGTGGTTCAACAGATATAGAGGTATTGACCCCGGTGTACTATCAGGGAGGACGATCGTAGAAGCGAGAGAGAGGGACGTTGAAGCGATAGCGAAAGAATACATAGACAATGAGACGTATGATACCGCAAGGACTGGACTGAGAGGAAGAACTGTCCACGGGCATTCTGTTCGTTTGGATCAGGACGGAGTAATGTTCGATGCATTGCGGAGATCGACACGTGACGCGAGAACCGGCGATATAAAATACATAAAGGATATGGTCGGAGGTGCAATGGACAAAGAAGTGACATTAGGAAAGCCGCTTTCTGATGACGAATTGCTTAAGCGAACAACGATGTTCAGAAATGCACAAGGCGGTACCTGGATGGAAGCAGACGACCCGGAAGTTGCTGATGTCATAGCACAGATACACTGGAACAGAACATGGGGCGGATTCCAGCCGTTTATAAAGAGAAATGAGATAAAAGGTGATAAGGACGCCGGCGTAAAAGAGATGAAACTTTATACTCCAAGAGGTGGAGTAGAGTAAGTAAATAAGGAGGAAGAAAAAAATAAGGAGGAAGAAAAAAAATGCCATATAAAGATGTACAACACAGTTTTTTGAAAGCAATGTCTGATAAATTCGCTGAGAAACCAGAGGATACGAAGACGCAGTTTTATGTTTACGGCGGTATTGAGCAGAAAGGAGGACTCAGGAAGAGAGAATTTATAGAGGACGCGAAGAAGATCGTAGAAGGTCGTGTATCGGGAACACCAGCATATAATCCTGATGTGGGTATGCCGCAAGGACAGCGATTATTGATGCCTTACATGCTGAACCATACTGACATCATGGTCAACCACGATGACCTGCACTGGGTGAACAATGCTGCGATGCAGCAGTGCCACGATGATATGAGGAGAACTATTATCCTGGGAATGGATGACGCACACGGTATTCTGGAGACGAGGTTGGGTAAAGAAGTTACGCCAGATACCATAAACAATTACCTGGAAGTGCTTAATCACGCGTTACCAGGTGCGGCAACTATTCAGGAGCACATGGTGGAGACCAAGCCAGCACTGGTATCTGACTCTTATGCAAAAGTATTTACCGGCGATGACGACCTTGCAGATGCACTGGACAGAAGATTCCTGATAGACATCAATAAGGAGTTCCCAGCAGGCTGGGAGAAGCCAGGTGAGCAGGCAGAACAGTTGAAAGGAGTAATCGGCAAGAAGTTATGGAGCGTTCTGAGGATGCCCACGATCGTCGGCAGACAGACTGATGGTGGAACGATGTACAGATGGGTCGGCATGCAGGTTGGAATGTCGTTCATCAACGCATACAAGATGTGTGCTGGTGAATCGGCAACCGGTGAGTTCGCATTTATGGCAAAGCATGCGTCTGTCGTTCAGATGGCGAACTATCTGCCTGTACGAAGAGCAAGAGCAACCAATGAGCCCGGTGGATTGCCATTAGGTATAACTTGCGACATGACGAGGTCTCCAGCACTATTCCCAAATGATCCTGTGAGGGCAGCATTGGAGAGTATTGCAGTTGGTGCTCTACTTTACGACCAGTTATGGTTCGGAACATACATGTCTGGTGGTGTCGGATTCACGCAATATGCATCGGCAACCTACACTGATAACATTTTAGAGGATTTCTGCTATAAAGCCGAAGAGATCGCGATAGACATGTTCGGTGAGCATTGTGCGGCAGAGCCGACGATGGAGAACATAGAGAAACTTGTACGCGCTGAATCAGACTACTGTTTGACGCAGTACGAGGCGTATCCAACGGTTGCGGAGTCGCACTTTGGCGGTTCAGTTAGAGCTGCCTGCCAGTCAGCAGGCGCTGCTGTAGCTGTCGCGTGTGCCACTGGATCTGCGGACGCTGCACTGAACGGATGGGCACTTGCTCAGTTGTTACATTATGCAAGTGTTGGCCGGTTAGGATTCTACGGATATGATCTGCAAGACCAGTGCACGTCTTCGACGTCGTTCTCATACAGGAGCGATGAAGGTCTGCCGTTCGAGATGCGTGGTGCGAACTATCCGAACTTTGCCATGAATGTCGGGCATCAGTCAGCATACGCTGGGCTAAACTCGGCTGCACATGCAGCAAGCAAAGATGCCTGGGTGCTCTCGCCACTGGTAAAGGTATCGTTCGCGGACAGAGATCTGCCTTTCGACTGGGGCTATGTAACCAGAGAATTTGGTAGAGGTGCGCTTCGTGAGTTCAAGGCGATGGGTGAGAGAGATCTCATCATGCCTTAGACACAAAGAAGAACAACAAGAACAGAACAAACCAAAGAAATACAAATACAAAACGGTAGGTTGATGGGGATTTTTTCCCCATCTCTTTATATTTTTTTAACTATTCAGGTTCAAAGTTCCGGGGTTCACGGTTCACGGTTAGAAAACGATGACCATAAACTCGTATGAAGATAACGCGACTATCTGTGAAGAGTCAACCCCTGGGCGTGCGGCGAGACGCCAAGCCTGACAACCTGAGTAGTTACGGCGATTGATACTGTCACTCGAAAGGTCAGTAGCGTGATCAAAAGAGCGAAAGCATGGAATCAGGCGAATCTCATTGACGCTCTGAACCCCATCATTATCGGCTGGTCGAATTATCACCGATCAGTCGTATCCGCAGAGGTATTCCGCAATCTGGACCCACTTCATCTCCTACTTTTGCAACAAACTCCGTCTTCCCCTCATCTAACCCCCCTTTACAAAAACTACACCTACCAGGCTTCATGTTTTTTGTTTGTACCGTGACACAGCCTCCTTGAACTTCTCCTTGCATTCCCTCACTGTTTTTCCCTCATAAATTATATCTTCGTCTATCCCCTCAATCTTGCCCATCAACCTATCAGATTCAACATCAGCGACGAGGGAGCCATAAAGACCATCATGGTAAAAGACCTTTCTCTTATCTCCCCTCGCCGCTATAAAATCTGCCAATCTTTTATTTTCCTCTTCCTTCAATTCCCGCTTCATTACCCCCCTTGAGACCGCCTCGTGCTCCTCTGATTCAGCTTCTCTCTCCCTCAATTCTTTG
>JACGMN010000065.1 GCA_014061035.1 Candidatus Methanophagales archaeon
TGAACCGTGAACCTGGCAACCTGAGTAGTTACAATAAATCAATGGAAAAATATCGGCTCACTCACTCTGGAAAAAGACCGACAAAACTCTTTGTCGGTGGTCTTCATGGCGATGAAGGTCTTTATACCGCCCCTATTCTTGAGCGATTAGCACGAGATGGGTTATCGGTGCGCGGTGGTACTGGCGCGGGTGTCAGCATCGACATCGACATCGACACCGGCACCGGCGAATCGATAATTGTTCCAAGCCTCGTAGAAGAGAGAAAATACAGATATATCGGTGTCTTATTCGATGAATATTACCGAAGTGAAGCGGGTACGAAGCTGCTTCAGCTTATCCGTGAGCACAAGCCGAGCTTTTACTTCGAGCTTCACAGTTATGGCAGACAGTCTTATTCACAATTAACTGATTCCGAGCGATTGAAGAAGATAGGAGTCCCACCTTTTGTTGATCTGGACGATGGAATTCTCATAGGCTCCATCGCACCTATTCTGAGGCGGGAATTCGCCGCGAGTGATTTTTGCATGACCATCGAACTTCCGAAATGGAAGATCGTGAGTGAGAATGAAGGAGAATGCATAAAAGAAAAGGTTCTGGAGGTCCTGAGGATAGGACTAACGAAAGCAGATAGAGAGGAGATGATGCGCGAGTTCAGGATCCGGTACCCGGCAGAAGTAAAGATGGCAGAGGAGTTGTTCTACCGGTACTACCGTAACCAGTTAAACCCTTTTTAAGTCTCTCTCACACATTTGCATGAGATAAAATGGATGAACGGGAATACGAACTAGAATATTTCAAGGAGAATGAGTTCAGAAGGAAGAAGTGCAAGAAGTGTAGCTCGTACTTCTGGACTCGTCAGAATGATAAGGATAGAAATACCTGCGGTGATGCTCCATGCGAGACCTATTCGTTTATAGGTTCGCCGATCTTCAAAGAGCAGAGTCTGGACGAGATGCGTGAACTATTCCTATCTTTCTTTGAAGAGCGTTCTCACACGCGATTGAAAAGGTATCCTGTTGTAGCACGGTGGCGAGATGACATCTATCTTAACATTGCTTCTATCGCGAATTTCCAACCGTTTGTGACATCGGGTAAAGTACCACCACCTGCAAACCCGCTTGTCATCTCGCAACCCTGTATAAGGCTCGAAGACCTCGAATCGATCGGAAAGACCGGACGGCACTTGACCGCGTTCGAGATGATGGGACATCATGCCTTCAATAGGAGAGGCGCAGCAGAGAAGTGGGAGAAGGAGATATACTGGAAGAATGAGACCGTGAGATATTGCGATGAATTCCTGAATAAACTTGGGATAGAGATGGAAAGCGTAACGTATAAAGAAGCTCCGTGGGTAGGAGGAGGAAACGCTGGACCCTGTCTCGAAGTCATTACATGCGGATTAGAACTTGCTACACTCGTCTTCATGGACCTCGAACATATTCCGCGCGGGCGTGGGCGTGGTGACGCGGGGGATATAGAGATAAAAGGAGAGCGGTACCGTAGAATGGATACGTACATCGTGGATACCGGGTACGGACTGGAGCGATTCGTTTGGGCTTCTAAAGGTACGCCTACGATCTATGATGCGATCTTCCCGGAAGTAATAAAGGAATTGGTGGATGCGGCGGGGATTGAGCACCCGTTAGAGAAGCATCCAGAGATAGAAGCAATCTATGCGATTGCAGACCATACAAAATGTCTGGCTTTCATGCTCGCTGATGGCATCGTGCCGTCGAATGCGAGAGAAGGGTATCTGGCAAGATTGATCTTACGCAGAACTTTCCGGATGCTAAAATCTGTAGGGATCGAGAGACCTTTAGAGGATATAGTGCTCCTGCAGATAAAGACACTTGAGAATTCTTTCCCTGAGCTGGGGATTTATATTGATAGAATTGTTGAGATCATCTCGCTCGAGAAGCAGAGATACGGTGAGACACTTTTAAAGGGCGAAAGAATCATCAGACAGCTTGTAAAAGAATATTATAAGGAAGAAAGGGAAGAAAAAAAAGTGTCTCTCGAAAAGCTCATTACTTTATACGATACGCATGGACTACCGCCGGAATTTGTGAAAGAGGTAGTATCTGAGATTAAAACAGCAAATTTAAAAGCTGGTAGTAAAGTGGAAGTGGAAGTAGACGTTCCGGAGAACTTTTATACGCTGGTTGCGCGTATGCATAGCGCTGATAGAAAGTACGCGGTGGGACTGGAACAGGAACTGGAACAGGAACTGGAACCGTTTGTAGAGAGCATGGAAGAGAAGATAAAGGGAATTCCAGAGACGGTAAAGTTGTATTACGAGGAGCCAGAAGCGGTAGATTTCGAGGCTACTGTTCTGGCTTCGATTGATGATTTTATAGTCTTAGATCGGACGCTCTTCTTCCCCGAGGGTGGTGGTCAACCAGCAGATACCGGGTTCTTGACTTTAACTTTAGTGCCAGAAGGCGAGTGTGAATGTGAATCTGAGTCCAGTGAAGTGAGAGTGAAAGAGGAAGTGAAAGTGAAGATAGCGGACGTGCAGGAAATTGATGGCGTCATTCTTCATAGGATAGAGGATGGGGTCGGGAACCGGAACTGGAACCAGGAGATAAGGAGTGGCACTCAGGTATCGGGTAGCCTGAACCGTGCCCGGCGAATTGCTCATAAAAAGCATCATACTGCAACGCATATAGTAGTCTGTGCAGCGCAGAAAATATTGGGAGACCACGTTTGGCAAGCAGGTGCGCAAAAAGGAGAAAAAGGAGCAAGGATAGATATCACTCACTTTAAAAGAATCTCGAATGCTGAACGAAACGCGATAGAGATGCTTGCAAACAAGATCGTTATGGAGAACAGGGATATAAGGACCGGTTTTATGGACCGGAATGAAGCGGAGCAAAAGTATGGTCCCTGTATCTACCAGGGAGGCGTACCAACTGGCAAGAAGATAAGAATTGTACGAATCGGTAAGTACAACGAGAAGGATGAGAACGAGGACGAAGATGTGCAGGCATGTGCAGGGACACATCTCTCGAGGACAGGCGAGTGCGGTACTATAAAATTGTTACGGACTGAACGGATACAGGACGGTATAGAGAGAATAGAGTACGCCGCGGGAGAAGCTGCGATCGAGGCGATGCAGAGGCAAGAAGAGCTGATAAGAAATTCTGCTGCTGTATTGAATGTACCGTCCGAAAAACTTCCTTCTGTGGTGGAACGGTTCTTCGAGGAGTGGAAACAGCTAAGAAAGGAGACCGAGAGATTGCGCGCTGAGATGGCGGACCTGGAACTCGAACGATTGAAGCGCGAAGCAGAAGAGATAAGCTGCGGTAGTGTAGATGTAAAAGTAAAAGTCATCTCTGCAGTATTAAGATTGCCAGTAGCTGATACGAAGGGGATGATGAAGATAGCATCGCAGCTATCGAGCGAGAACTTCTTGACGATATTAGTATCAGTAAGAGAAGGAGAAAAGAGATCGACTGCTGTTGCCGTTGCCTCCGTACCCGCTTCTCTGCAGAATGAGGACGGGATTGGGATACGTGCCGGTGAGATAATCAAGCGTGTTTGCGAGACGCTTGGTGGTAGTGGAGGTGGAGGAGCAGAGATTGCACAGGGCGGTGGCCCAAAGATAGAACTGGTGGATAAAGCCCGTGAAGATGGGTTAAACTATGTAAAGGAGAAATTGAAGGGGAAATAGAAGAGAAGTATTTGTATAAAAAAAAGGAACGATAAGAGGGAGGTGCTCTGCGTGTATCTGATAGTAGTGGGGTTGGGTGGAATAGGTAGGAATCTGGTGGAAATAGCAACAGAGGACAAGAATGACGTGGTAGTCATAGATGAGAACGAGAAAAGATGCAGGGCGATAGCGGAACACCACGATGTCTTAACGATTGTTGGAGATGCAACACAGAGATCAATCTTGGAGGAAGCGAACGCACAGAGAGCCAATGCGCTCATCGCGACCACTTCTGACGATGCTGATAATTTTATGATGGCGCTAACCGCAAAAGAGTTAGGGACAAGAGATGTAATCGCCGTAGTGAACCAGGAAGAACATGTTGAGATGTTCAAGAAAGCGAATGTCTCCATGCTTGAAAATCCTGATATGACTGTTGCACGGCAGCTTTATCTTTCGGCTAAACGGCCCGGGATAAAAGATTTTATTACTATCGGTGGAGGGAAGGCAGAGATATTTGAGGTCGTTGTCGCTGAGAATTCACGTGCCGCGATGAAGAAGCTCTCAGAATTAGGGATAAAAAAAGCGATAGTAGTAGCAATAGAGCGGAATAGCGATGTAATTCTGCCCGCAGGAGATACGGTCTTCGAAGTAGGCGATCATGTAACAGTATTTGCGAAGACGAAGGAGGTAGAGCTGGTAAGTTCAATATTCACTCACACGTAAGATAAAACCAAAAAGGTTTTTATTAGTATATTCCCTAAGCTCTTATATCTGGAACATAGAAGAGTGGGCGAGAAAGTGGTTGGAAAATCAGCGAGATGAAGGTAAGATGAAGGTAAAAACTGTGTCACGAATTAAGATGCAAGGGTCAAATTGCTATGTCTATCATACAACCAGTAGCTATGAGAAAGCAATAAAAAAGGGGCGCAAAGTATCAAAATACCTCGGAAAACTTGAGAAAGAAAAGGGATTTATTCCGAAAAGGCAAAATAAACGGACTGTTGCAGGTCCGCGAAATATCACAGAGTATGGTAATTCGATGTTGCTACACGAGATGATGAAGGAGATCAAACCCCTGTTGAAAGAGGGTTTCTCCGACCACTGGGAGGAGATCTGCGTTCTTCTGCGGAGCGTTTTTGATAAACCTTTTTTTAAAAGGCTGCAAAGCGTTTTTTGATAAATCTTTTTTTAAAAAGATTTACAGCAAAAAAGATTTACAGCAAGGTCTACCATCTTGAGATGCGTGGGCGTCGCATGATCACTGAGGTTCCAAAGAAGGTGATGGATCTGGAAGAAAAACTTGGGTTGAACATATTCCCCAATTGATGCGGAGTTAAGGTTATAAAATCAAAATTTAGATGAATAAGAAGAACATGACATGGTTTGAGAAATCAAAGAGTTTTGAAAAAATTGCGGGTAATGCGTTAAAGATGGAACTTTATGATATAACCTGTTTTTCATGTCAGCAGGCCGTAGAGCTATATTTGAAGGGTAACGATAATAGATAAAAGCGGGTCGAAACCATATTGAAATATGCAAAAGTATTATGAGGCAATTCGGGAGATGCATGAGGAATGGGAGGAGAAATTCAAAGCGTTTATTGAAGGCTTGAAAGGAAAAGAGATGTGTGTAATCCTCTTCGGCTCGAAGGTTAAAGGAGAAGATAATTTATTAAGTGATTTTGATCTGATGATCATCACAAAAGATAAAGAAGATTTGAAATTAAATATTGATTGCCCTGCTGATTTGTTCTGTTATACTCTTGAAGATTGCGTGAAAGAGATTAAGAATAAGAACACAATTTTTTTAGATACGTTTACACAGGGAAAGGCTATCTTTGATAGTATTGATGTATTCAATTTTTTAAAAAATGAAGTGAAATATGAGGTTGAGAGAAGTGGATTGATAAGGTGTGTAGATGGTTGGTTGGTAAAGGCGCTGGTGTGAGGGGTTGTTGAAATGGAAGAGTCAAAAACAAGCCTACATCTGGATAACAAGGGTCCCTGAGATGCAGACAGAGGCAAAAGAAGTGCTGGAGGTTCTTATCTATCTGTAATTATTAATATAATAGTTTTAATGTTAGTTTTAATGTTTAAATGCGGAATGTGAGTACTAAAACAAAACCATGCGAATACTTGCCATAGACATCGGAGCCGGAACGCAGGATATAATGGTATATGACGATAACAATGCCAGAGACAGAGAGAATAGATTCGATAGTGCTTACAAGCTCGTTCTACCTTCTCCTACTCGCATATTCGCCAGGCAAGTGCGGACGTCCAGGGTTGATCTGGTTATTTCTGGTGAGACAATGGGTGGTGGACCATTTACTCGTGCTATTATCGAACATCTAAAGAATTACAGAGTTTACATGACAGAACGCGCGGCAAGAACACTCAGAGATGATTTAGAGCGTGTTAAAGAGTATGGAGTCGAGATTATAGCGGAGGCTGAGATAGAGGAGTTGAATGAAAAAGCGAGACGTATAGTCATCTCTGACGTGAATCCTCATCTCTTGACGGTTCTTGCCTCGTTCGGTGTGGAGACCGATTTTGACGCTATTGCGATTGCGGTTCAGGATCACGGAGTAGCACCGGCAGGAGTTACCGATCGTGAAAACAGGTTCAGGCTGATCGAGGAGAAGGTTAAAGATGGCGGCGGAATAGAAGCTTTTGCTTACCTTGATGGTGCTGTGCCTGCAACTCTCAGCAGGATGAGTTCAGTATTACGTTCAGTCAAACGCTGGCATGAAGGAGCTGTCCTCTTGATGGATACCGGATCTGCTGCGGTCTTAGGCTCGCTTGAAGACGAGCGCGTGAAAGAGAAGAAGAAAGTAGTCTGCATAAATGCCGGAAATGCACATACCATTGCGATCTCCATGAACGAGAGCGAGATAGCCGGTATCTTTGAGCATCATACAAGGCTACTCGATAAACAGAAGCTCGATTATTATATCAAAAAGCTCTCTGCCGGCATGCTAACTTTTGAAGAGGTCTTCGATGACGGGGGGCATGGTGCGTTCTCACGAGGAGAGAACCAACCAGAGATCATATCAGTAACAGGTCCAAGACGAGGTGAAATGAAAGGAGTAGGTATCTTCGCCACTCCTGCGGGCGATATGATGATGACAGGGCCGGTGGGTCTGATAAAAGCGGTGCAGAAAAAATGGACTTAATATCTATCTCTATCTCTATCTCTATCGTTCCGTTCATTGCAATTTTGCTCTTCATTCTGGCGGTGGCATACCGTAAGTGCGAGGTGGGCGCAGTGGCATGGCTATTTTTTGCCGTTTATTGTATTCATAAGATTGCTTCATACGTAGCAGACGGCGAATACTTTGAATCCTCTGTAGCGATCGTATTTCTTGCGTTCACGCTTCTTTTAGTTGCTTTTATGCTGAAACCAAAGCCAAAGGCAAAGGCAGACGCATTGATGGGCGGCAGCGTCGAAAAAGGTGATGAGAATTTGTTTTACACAATAAACAGATTTGCACTTATAACTGCCGCCTTTTATTTCCCGTTTGCAGAAATACACGCTCTTGAGACTCTACTCATTTACATCACTACCATAAGCACTGTCGCCGTACTAAATCTCTTCAACGTCTCGGTTTATATGGTGTATCCTGCGCTCATTTACAGTACTGACTGTTCTTTCCACGAGATATATAGGGCGGTAAGGATAATCCTGGATTGCACCGGGTTATCGAGTATGGCTCTTTTTTTGGGTCTGATATTTGGTGTGAACGGCCTTGGGATAAGAAAGCTCAAAGCCTTTATCGTCTCTGTCCCAACCATCTACGTGCTGAATATAGCTAGAAATGTCTTCATCATCGCGGCATATTTCGAGCACTGGTTTGGCTGCTCGCCACTCGACAGCTTTTTTATCGCGCACGATGTGATAGGACGGCTATTCGCGATGATCGCACTCATTGCTATTGCCTATGCGGTCTTCGTGATACTACCGGAGACACTGGACTTAATAGAAGATTTCTTCCGTCTTATACTCAGAATTCGTCTTTATCTTTAAGATGATCGCAGCAAGTGTTCCCAACAAGATTACGAACCAGAAAGTAAATAGCCTGCCAATAATTACTGCTACAGTTGCATCTGCTAACGAAATCCCTAAAATACTGTACAGAGCAATAGCGCTCCCTTCGTATATACCCAGCCCGCCGGGAAGAAGAGGAATCAGTCCGACCAAATATGCCAGAAATGTCACGCAAGCCACGATCCCAAACGATATATCGGTTCCAAGAGTATAAAAAATAACGTATATCTTCAGCGGATAAAGCAGCCAGACAATGATTGATGCAGATAAGGAGATTGTTAAAACTGCTTTGTCTTGCACGATATTAAAGAGAGAACGCTTAAAGTTTTTGACTGCCGCCTCCGCCTCCGCATCGTGTTGTACCTGTACCTGTACTGCGTGTCTCTCTCTATTCTTTGCACGCTTTGCGGTAAAGAAGTGCAATATTTTCATCGCATTCCGCAAAATTTTTACCGCTATTTTCTCATTTCGGTATAGGAAAATTACTCCTGATATCCCTAAGAATATTATTAGCACTATTGATGCCTGTATAGCTACGATCAAAGGAGCAGGAAGAATAAACTGCGTAGCAAGATATGTATAAGATAAGAGCAATAGGACCGTAAACGGGATCATGTCTACGTACTTGCCTACCAATGTCACTGTAAAAGCATCTTTTAAAAGAATGCCTTCTTTATGCAGCAGGTATACTCGTGCAGGCTCGCTGCCAGCTTTTGCTGCTGGAGTAATATTCTCGACGAGCGCTCCTGCCAAATGAATAGCAAAGAGCTTCATAAATCCTATCCGGTACTTCAACGCTCTGATCAAGAGCTGTAATCTGTACGCAAGCAGAATTTGCGTGATCATCTGTAATGTAGTTAAAAAGAAGAACAAGCCCGGATCGAGTCTCGTTAAGGTGCTCAGAAGTTCATCAATGCCGACTATGAAATAAAGATAACAGAGCACGAGGATAATCAAGATAGAATAAAATATATTCTTGTATCTTGTATCCTGCATCATGAATCCGGGCATCATTTTCTGGTGTTAATGTTAATCTCGTGAAATCTCGCGGGGTTTTCTCCGCATCTAAACACATACGATACGTTTATTTAGTAGAAATATAATTATAGCGTCTTACCGGTAACAAAATGAAGAAGAAAAGTATAGAGGAGATAAACGAGAGGATTGAAGATGGTAGTGTTCGCGTAGTGACCGCAGACAAAATGAGCGATATAGTGAACGAATTGGGTGCGGAAAAAGCGGTTACAGAAGTAGATGTAGTCACTACCGGGACGTTTGGTCCTATGTGCTCCTCAGGTGTCTTCATCAATTTTGGGCATGCAGATCCACCGATAAAAATGCAGCGGGTATGGCTCAATGATGTAGAAGCGTATGCCGGAATAGCCGCGGTAGATGCGTATCTCGGTGCAACGCAGTTATCAGAAGAGAAAGGGTTGGACTATGGTGGTGGATACGTAATCGAAGATTTAGTTGCCGGTAAGCAGGTAGAGATGCGTGCTACAAGCTATGGCACGGATTGCTACCCTCGTAAAGAGTTAGAGACGACAATTACGCTCGAAGATTTAAATTATGCGCTCATGGTAAATCCAAGGAATGCGTATCAACGGTATGTTGCTGCGGTAAACTCCACTGATCGGACGTTATATACTTATATGGGCACATTGCTCCCGGATTATCAAAATGCAAATTATTCTGGTGCCGCGGCACTCTCGCCTCTCTCTAACGACCCGGATTTCGAGACTATAGGTCTCGGTACGCGGATTTTCTTCTGTGGTGCAAAAGGATATGTGATTGGAATGGGAACGCAGCACAACCCTGCTAACCGCTTTGGAACATTAATGGTCTCTGGTAACCTGAAAGAGATGAATCAAGATTTCGTGAAGGGTGGTACCTTCCACAGATACGGCGTAACCCTCTTCGTTGGTATTGGAATACCGATACCGATATTGAATGAACGGATGGCGAAGAAGACCGCGATAAGTGATGCCGGTATTGTTACCGAGATAGTTGATTATGGTGTGGGCAGGAGAGAACGGCCGGTACTGAGAAAAGTTACGTACGAAGAGTTGAAATCGGGGGCTATAGAACTTGAGGGTAAGGACGTACCAACTTCACCGCTTTCGAGTTTCTTCATGGCACATAGAGTAGCGGACGAGTTGAAGAATAGGATAGAGCAAGGTGAATTTCCGCTCTCGCTGCCGGTAGACCGATTGCCAACAGATACCGTGGTCAAGCCAATGAAACAGCCCGAGCTACCGTTGGTGAAGGACGTCATGATAAGAGAAGTGAATACTATAAGTGATGACGCAAGCATAGCAGACGCTGCAAAATTGATTATGGAATCCGGGTCTACGCATATACCTGTTATATCTGAAGATGGAAGATTAGCAGGGATAGTAACGGCATGGGATATATCGCGAGCTGTGGCACGGAGACACGAAGAATTGGCAGAAATAATGACACGGAAAGTGATAACCGCGGGTTTATACGAGCCTCTTGAACTGGTAATTAGAAAAATGGACCGCAGTAACATATCGGCATTGCCAGTCATAGACGACAGAAACAATGTTATTGGGATGGTATCAACCGATGAGATAAGCAAATTGATAAGAAAGAGGAAGAAATGGATGTGGAAAGTAAGGATTTGATTTAAAGACTTATCTTTATGCGGGTTCTTATTTAATATTAATATATTCTCTGATATAAGAAGGTGCGGCAAAAGGGTAAGGGCTAAGGGCTAAAGGGAAAAGGGTCGTTAGCTTTTAGCCATTAGCCCTAGAAATGCAATTGGAGTAAGTAAGTAGGTGCGTAGCAGAGCGGGGTAGGGTAGTTAGGAGATCCCGTCGGGCTCATAACCCGGAGATCGGTGGTTCGAATCCATCCTCCGCTATCTATATCTATTCGTAACTACTCGGGTTCACGGTTCACGGTTCACGGTTAGATCGATGAAAATTGAACGGTTTGAAGATATATCTCAAGAAATATGAAGAGGATAATTAATGCTGATTTACATATTCATTCGCATTATTCGGCTGCTACTTCGCCACGTATGGATTTACCGACGCTGGCCGCAGAAGCATTGAGAAAAGGGATAGAGCTCCTCGGTACTGGTGATTGTTTACATCCTAAGTGGTTACAGGAGATAAGGGAACTGGAGGAAAGAGACGGCGTTTTTTATTTTGGGCTAGAAGACAGAGACAGAGATGGAGGCAGGAGAGATAAAACCACGAATTTTGTGCTTACAGTAGAGGTGGAAGATACGCGGCGGGTGCACCATCTGCTCATCGTGCCTTCGATCTCGAAAGCAGAGGAATTATACGAGTCGTTTAGCGCGTATTCGTCGAATATTGATTCTGACGGCAGACCCTCACTGCAGCTGAGTGGGGCAGAGATAGCAGAACATGCACGTGATGCGGAAGCTCTTATAGGCCCCTGTCATGCGTTCACGCCCTGGACTGCTTTGTATGCATATCACGACTCGTTGAAGGAATGCTACGGTGATCTTGCGGGCTACATATCCTTTGTAGAGCTGGGTTTGAGCGCAGATTCGTCGTATGCAGACAGGATAGAGGAGCTACGTGAGCTTACGTTTTTGACTAACTCGGATGCGCATTCACCGTACCCGATTCGGTTAGCAAGAGAGTTTAACCGGTTTCAAGTGGAGGGTATAAATTTTGATGAGTTAAAAGCTGCTATAAAGCGAGAACGAGGGCGGATGCCAGTACTTAATGTTGGATTCCCGCCACAGGAAGGGAAATATAATGAAAGTGCGTGTATCCGGTGCTACAGGCATTATACGCTCAACGATGCGATTACCAGGAGGTGGAGATGTGAATGCCGCGGTCTGATAAAGAAAGGAGTGGTGGATAGGGTAAACGAGCTTGCTGATTGCGATGACGCTCAGCCTGCACACCGTCCGCCCTATCTGCACTTGATACCGCTGGCTGAAATAATAGCGTTAGCAGTGCGTAAATCTCCGGCTTCAAAAACGGTACAGAAGATATGGGAATCGCTCTTAACCTTAACCGAGTTTGGTACGGAAATCACGGTCCTGATAGGTGCAGAAGCTTCGACCTCGATAGACGACGCACTAAATCCCGCTAAATTTGGGCTCGAGCCTGATGATTGTAAGCGTGTTGTGGCGGCGATAAGAGCATTTAGAGCGGGGGAAATAAGGATACTACCGGGTGGCGGTGGGAAGTACGGAGTTATCACATTAAAAACAGATCAAGAGAGAGGAGAAGGACCGGGAGAAGGACAGGGACTGGGACAGGGACAGAAGCAGCAGCTTTCTTTGCTCAATTTTTGAATATTTCTCGCCGCTCTTTACAGATAATATCCCTCATCTGCGAACGAATATCTTCTCGGCTTGTAAACCGCATCAGTTCATGCCAGCGTCTCTGCAGTTCGCATAAGTTCTGAAACGGGTCTAATTTTGGCACTGCGTCGGTTTTGGCAATGGAGATATTGTTTAATGCCTCTTTACTGCCTTTTCTATCTCCTTTTGCAAGATACTCCTCGGACAAGAGTTTACACGCCAGTTCAATCTTCTCTTCGAGGTCTGCTTTCAGAAAACAGCCCGGATAGGGGTCAAAATTGTCCGCCTGAATCTTCTGCATTCCTTCCATCTCCGTCTGCGTATCGATCTTTGCTCGTTCATAGACGAAACGGTAGATGTCTTCACGCAACTGCATCCATGTAGGATGCATCTTTGGAGGTGGAAGGTGTTTAATGGAAAGTTGATTATCTAAGAAGAAGGAGAAGCCAAAGATGCGGGCATTCATCAAAAAGTCGATGTCCTCGCCTCTCCGGACATTAGCGTCAAAAGGGACAGTTGTAAATAGGTTCCGGTGAATGATCATATTTCCGCCGAATGCAAACGGCGTCTCTTTCAACCTCGGCTCGGTTCCAATGATATTATCAAATGCTTCATTCATCCGCTCATATTGATCCCAGTATTTCATCCATGGACGAAATGGTTTTTTAACGTGGTAGTCTCCATCAGGATTAATATAGTATCCTGCAACCGCATTGATCTCTATTCCTTCAATCTCTCTTCCAATAAATTCCCTTGCTTTTGACATAAATTCAGGGTCTTCAAATACTTCGTCATCGTCAATAAGCACAGCAACATCAGAATCCAGAATGTGTGGGATAAAGAGGCAGAGATTTCGAACGTTAGAATAGCCACGAAGCTGGAGCAGGCTGATATATTCTTCCGCATTTTTATCGCAGTGCACTCGCAGTAGATCATGTATCTGTCTGAGATGTGAATTGCCGAAGAGCATTACTTCTACTTCCGGATTGGCGGACTTGATGATCTCAGCAACCTTTCTCTCTACTTCCTGCTCAATATCTCTTGAGGTCGCAACCGCGATAATTACCAGCTCAAAATCTTTATCTTTCAAGACATTGGTGCTCTGTATTGCTCTGTGCAGCGTGCCATCGGCATTTAAAGCTGTTGGGTGATCATAGATAGCGTCTCCTTCCTGGTAGCCAATTTTGCTCTCTCTTCCCCAATACGATGGGATTACCATTGTAAATTTCATGGTTCATTCTTGAGATGTAAAATAAAAGTTAAAGTTAAGCTATAAGAAAGAAAGGAGTAAAGTAAAGATAAAGAGGTAAAGATAGAAATGGAATATATATATGCTGCATTGCTCTTACACAGCAGCGGGAGAGATATCACAGAGGATGGAATAGCGTCGATAATGGAGGCCGCAGGTATAGAGGTAGATAAAGGTAGTGTGAAAGCACTGATATCCGCATTGAGCGGTGTGGATATAGACAAAGCAATAGCGCAAGCGCAGCCGGCTTTTGCTCCTACAGCGATGTCGGCGCAGGTACAAGCACCGGCACCAGGTCCCGCTCCCGCTCCAGAAGCAGTAGAGGCAGAGAAGAAAGAGAAGAAACCGAAGGAAGCGAAGGAAGAAGAAGAGAAAGAAGAGGAAGCGGAAGAGAAAGGTATGGAAGGGCTATCAGCGCTCTTCGGTTAGCTAGCTAAGCTAACTGACAATTTTTCCTCTCTCCATCCAGGACAAGACAAAAGAAAAGAAAAGAAAAGAAAACAAGACCAAAGACCAGAAATCAGAAAATTCTGATAGGTCTCTTCTTTTGATTTTATGCTCCGGTAGTGTAGCTCGGCCAATCATCTCGGCCTTTCGAGCCAAGGACTCGGGTTCAAATCCCGGCCGGAGCATCTTTTCTGCGCCTTCCGATTGCAATTCCTTCCTCAATGATCTTTTCATCATCCACTCCACCGGTCCGGATTGCAAAGGAATCGATAATTTTGCCGCCTTTTGATTTTACTACATCGCTCATTTCCTTAATTGCTCTTTTATCTCCCCAACCGCCCATCGTGACAAACAAAACCACTTGTTTACCTGCGAAATTGGCTTTTGAAATAAATGTGTTAATTGCTGGTGTCGGTCTGGATACCCAAACCGGGGACCCTATAAAGACGAGATCATAATTATCTATCTTGAAATCCATAGGTTTTATCTTGCCGCACGCGCCTCTTACTGCGCCGATTGCACCACTGATTCTACCAGTAACGCCTTTTTTTCTCAAATCTTCAACTCTTCTTAGCTCGGCATTTAAAGTTTTACCAATTGCCCTTGCAACCAATTCTGTCTTCCCTGTTAAGGAGTAATATATAATTACTGCATTCATTATATTAATTACAATAAATTTAATTTGATATAACTCTTGTGCATACCGTTTCCGTTTCTCTCCCATTGATCACATCAATTATTCGTTCTGGGACGTTTCCATTGACGATCAGACAGCTCATATTATGCAGTAGTAAGAATCGCGGTAGTTCAGCGTCAATACAGCCTGTAATCCCTTTATCAATCAGTTCTTTCGCATGGATCTCTTCTATCAGATTGACGTTGCCGTTTTCACATTCACATCCATCTTCATCTTCATCAAGTATCCCATCCACATCAGTAAGCTTGATGAACGATTTTTCACCAAGTTTATCAGCAATAAATGCCGCTATCGTATCTGATGTAACATCCCACGTGTGTGGTAAGGAATCGTCAGCTTTCAGGATTTTATATGGTAATACTATACAAATACGACCAGTATTTCCGCTGCACTCTTCTTCTACATCTGTATCCACCTCTGCGTCTATGCTTTCAACTACAGGTATTGTAATCTCTCCATCTGCCAGAAAAAAACCGTACTGGTGCATTGCGAGCACAGCCATCCAGTGTGCAGCATCGTCAGAGATAGCCATCTCCTCTGAGAGTCTTTTTATTATTTTTACAAAGGGGCCTCCGCCAGGTATTATAATAAGAGAGAGTTCATTCTTTATCGCATAATCGCTAAGGAACTGCACGAGTTCGCGCCCTGTAGCCAGTAAGCTGCCACCTAATTTTATTATTACTGTCATAGTTTAATTATTCGGGGTTTATTTATTTTATTGTTATAGAACAAAGAGAAAGTAAGGTTACGTATAAAAATAATTTATGTGAAGGTAGGGGCTGTAGGGTAGCCAGGTGATCCTCCCAGCTCGGGGAGCTGGTAACCGGAGTTCAAATCTCCGCAGCCCCATATCCTCTCTGCATAAATAAATAATAGAATAGAAGAAAAAAGAGGAGAAAATATGTTTGACGAACCGATAATAGAGATAAGTACGAGAGAAGTAGTTACCATATCGCCCGAAGCGTCAGTAGCAACGGCTGTTGGCCTTATGGAAAAGAACAAGTTTCATAACCTGATTGTACGCGCGAGCGATGCAGATGCGATATATCTTGTTAACATACAAGATCTGCTCATTGCGTCCAATCCTGACTCGCATGTGGATAATTTCATGTTCAGACCATATTGCATAGACGAAGATACACCAACCAGTGACGCAATATGTGGGCTGATAGATAGCGGTCAGAGAGCTGCTCCCGTAGTTGATGGCGGCGGAACGCTCGTAGGAATTGTCACGGAATATGATATCATGGGGCTGGTGGCGGACTCGCATATTTTAAAAGGTATTGAGGTCAGGAAAATAATGCAACGGAATCCTATCTGCATAGGAAAGACCGAGAGCATTGGTAAAGCGCGAAGCATAATGAGAAAAAATAGCATAGGCCGTCTTCTCGTGATCGATGAAATGTCTAATTTACTTGGCATAGTTACACGGTGCGATATTTTAAGAAAGATTTACAGGCCAAAAAGGCGCATGACTGCGGGCGAGGTAAAAGGGGAGAAGGTTACACGGATGGAACAGCCTGTCTCGATCATTATGCATGCTCCAATGATAACTGCGAGTATAGAAGCAAATCTTGCTGCTGTTGCAGGGTTAATGAAGCACCATGACATTCGTGGTGTGCCAATTGTCAAGGATAGAGTTCCACGAGGTATCGTAACAATAGTGGACATAATGCGGTATCTGCGCATACTTAAAGAGGAGGCAATGGTGGAAGTTGAGATCCAGGGCGCTCTCGACGAGGAGTATGAGGAACTCGCAGGACGAATTATCGAGACAGAAGTGCGTAAAATCGCTAGATTCGCACGACGGGTTCACTGGATTAAAATCGTAATAAAAAAAGAGCGGGACAGAGGTGGTGTCCCGAATTATAAGATAACAGCATATATGAAAACGCCGGATAAGTTGTACGTTGGTCAAGCGGAACCGAAACAGAGCAAAACAATAACGGCAAAGACGGAAGATGTCGTAGAAGAGATGAAATTTAAAAAGAGAAGATGGGACTTTATCGATGTCTTGAAGGACGCGTTGCTCGCAGTCGAACGGCAGATAGAGGAAGATAGAGATAGGAAACAGAAGGCTGATAGAAGTAAAGGGTCAGGGGTCCGGAGTTAGAGGTCAGAGGTCAGAAAATAGAAATAAATTATTTATTTTTTAATTTATACAATGAAGCACACGATATACATAATCGACGTTACAAATAGGGACGGGGTACAGACATCGAGATTGGGCTTAGCAAAGTTAGAGAAGACGATGCTGAACCTCTATCTGGATGCGATTGGTGTTTTCCAGAGCGAGTTCGGATTTCCAACGACGAGACATGAGACGAACTATTTGAACGCCAATCTGGAGTTAGTGGAAATAAACGCTATAAATCGGATAAAGCTTGGCGGATGGATGAGAGCTATAAGAGCGGACGTCGAAGAAGGCTTTCAACTGGTGCCAGGGTTGAAACACGTTAATTTGAGCATATCGACCTCGGAACAGATGATAGAATGCAAATTCGGCGGCAGATATACCAGAACAGACATACTGAATATGATGTCTGAGGCAGTTGATACAGCAGTGGAACACGGTGCTGAGAAGATCGGCGTATGTGCTGAAGACGCCTCACGGACGGACATTGAATGGTTGATTGAATTTACAGAAACTGCAAAACGTCATGGTGCAGACCGGATAAGATACTGCGATACCCTTGGATATGATGATCCGTTTACGATATATGAGCGTGTGAAAACGCTTGCAG
>JACGMN010000078.1 GCA_014061035.1 Candidatus Methanophagales archaeon
ATTTTGATACTTTGCGCCCCTTTTTTATTGCTTTGTCATAGCGACTGGTTGTATGATAGACATAGCAATTTGACCCCTGCATCTTAATTTCAAGACACTTTTTACCTTCATGTCGCTGATTTTCCAACCACTTTCTCGCCCACTCTTCTATGTTCCAGATGTAGGGGAATAGGGAATATACTAATAAAACTAATAAAAACCCTTTTGGTTTTATCATTTCGTTAAATGCTAAGATCAGACTTTAGAGGGTAGTTAGGTATTATATGTTCCCTATGATTGTACGAAGTTAAGGTCTTGAGATATATCTTTGAATCGTTCAATTTTCACCGGTCTAACCGTGAACCGTGAACCCGGAACCCCGGAACTTTGAACCTGAGTAGTTACAAAAACTACAAAAACACATAGTTAGTATTGTTAGTACTTCCCAAGCTTCTTAACTCGACTAACAGGATTAGGATGTGTAGAAAAGAGCTCCATCACTCTCTCTGTACGTCTCACTCTTGCCCGCTCCGCAAACTCCTTTAACTCGTATTCGTCTATCTGACTATCCTTATTCCGGTCAGCCGCTCGCAAATCCCTCAAATCTCCAGCCGCGGTCATTGGATCTGCGGCGAAGAAAGCTCGCATGCTTCCCATCTCCTTCTTTATCTTTCCAGTATTCAAACGTGCGCTACCATATATGATCTTGTAAAGCGCAGATGCTAATGCATGCGGCTTCTTCGTGAGTTCTACAGCTCCCGCATCTGCATAATACTCCCTTACACGAGATGCATAAAGCACAATGAGATTGCTCACAAAATAAAGAACGAAAGCAATAATGGCGATAGCCATCATTGGTACTCCACCCTCTTTACTATCGCCACCGCCTCTGCCACCAAAGATACCAGACCAGAAGAAGCTGAAATAAATGAAGTAACAGATCATCGGTATTACACTCAACGCGGTTATAACTGTCACATCACGGTGCTTTATATGTGAGAGTTCATGTGCCAGAACCGCTTCCAGCTCATCCCTATTCAACAGCTCCATCAATCTACCTGTAACACAGATCCGTCCCGTCTTCTTCGAGGTGCCGAACGCGAACGCATTTGGTATAGGTATCTTGGAAATCCCTATTCGCGGCTTAGGAATACCTGCCTTCATCGCTAACTCGCTCACCATCTTATGCAATTCCGGCTCTTCGCCTTCCGAGACATAGCGAACACGCATCGTCCATTCTACTATCTTCGGACCAATAAAGAACTGGAGAGAGACGAGAGCGAGGGCGCCTAAGCTAAAGATAAGCGGCGTACCTATACCCATAAAAGTACCTATGACGACAAATAATGTATATACCACTGCAAACAAGAGTACTACACAAAGCCACATCCTTGTATTCAGCCACGCTGTATTCATCTTCTTATCCCCTTCTTATTGCACACATTGTACATATTAATTGTATCCAGATAAACATTTGTATCTCTGAGTATATAAAGATATAAATGAGTATATAAAGATATAAAGATTAATCAACTATCAGCCTTTTTTTTCTTCATGCAACTTCCCGAGAAATACCGTACCGGATGTGAAAGCATAGACAAGCTGTTAGGTGGCGGTTTCGAGTCAGGCACGGTAACGCAGCTTTATGGCGAGGCAGGCAGTGGAAAGACGAACATCTGCCTTCAGATGGCTGTAAAATCTGCGAAGAAAGGGAATAGCGTAATTATTATCGACAGCGAAGGTCTATCACCAGAACGATTCTTACAGATAGCCAGTTCACAGACGACCGAGGAGAAAGATGTAGAACGCATAGCCGGAAAGATTATCCTCTACCAGCCGAAGAATTTCGACCAGCAAACGTCCTACATAATGGAGATAGAAACAGTGATAAAAGAAAAGCAAGGTGAAAATGGCGTTTCACTTGTGATTCTTGATTCTGCTACTCTTTTCTACCGCCTGGAGCTGGACGAAGACCACGAACGGAGCATGTATCTGCGAAGAGTCTTGAACAACCAAATAATGCGTCTTTTGGAAATTGCTCGTAAGTATGATCTTGTAGTCATTATAACGAACCAGGTATACACAGATATAGAGAATGGCAAATTACGACCTTCTGGTGGCTACACGGTTGAGTATATCTCTAAAGTGATAGTACAGCTTGAGAAAGTGGCTGGAGTGCCAGGTAAAAGAATCGCTACCATAAAGAAGCATCGGTCTATGCCTGAAGAGAGCGTATGCACATTTTTTATTACACGCAATGGTATTGAGGATTATGAAAGCGAAAGGAAGGGTGATATAAGATGAAAGTCCTGGTGTATCCGCCAAATAGTCTGATATTATCGGATCTGGTGGAACGGGGAGGACACGAACCAGTAGTCTTGATGAAGGAAGTCGGCGAGCGTGTACGAGACGCTGAAATAGACGCACCACCGATGAATATCACGGAGAATGACCTGAAATATGCGCTGAGATACGTCTCAGTAGAAGAACCTGCAGGTCTGAAAGGAAGAATAGGACTACTTGCGCCGCTGTTGGAGAAAGCGGATGCTGCAATAATACTGACCGACGCACCACCCACTTTTGGTTGTATGGGCTGTGCTGTTGCTGACGAATTCTTCAAGTTTTTAATACGGAAACGCGGGCATGAACTGGATATGCCGAGATTAGAAGTTAAGTACGAAGGAGGCGAGCGGATGGAAGAGATGGTATCCGCAGTAATGAGCTTTTTAGAGCATTTAACAGAAGAAGAGAAGAGATAGGTTCAAAGTTCAGGGGTTCAGGGTTCAGGGGTTCACGGTTCACGGTTAGACATATAAAAATCTTAAACCCTAAATTCTAAATATTAAACAATTTCAAAATTCGGAATCCAAATATCAAAAATTATAGTGGATTCATGAACCTTGAACCCTGAACCGTGAACCGTGAACCCTGAATCCTAGGAGATGACCGGATGAGATGACGCCGGTAAGAGTCGCACAGATATCGTGTGGGACCGAATATTGTAGTATCCAGTCGTTACTCGATGATATTGCCGAGCGGTTGGAGATTGAACTGGTTTATCCGGAGATAGAATTGTCGGATGTGTCATTAGCTTGTAGCGAGGTTGGATTCGAGGCAGAAAGTCCGGGTTTGAATCTGATGATCGCACGCGTGACATCGCTCTTGAACGATAAGACGATAAAAGGTGCAATACTTCTCACGTGCTTCAAATGTTCAGAAGGATCAATTGTTCGGGATATAGTAAGGCGGTTTCTCCATGAGCGGAGTAATATACCTATCATACTCTATTCAAACGTAGAAAAACCGAAGGAGATAGAGCTTTACTCGCGGTTGGAAGCGTTGAATACGTTGATAACGCGGAAGACGCTATTGATGCGAGAGAAGCAGAAAGGCGTAACAATTGGTATCGATTCCGGCTCTTCTATGACTAAAGTAGTGGTAATGAAGGATAACGAGATCATAGGTAAGGAATGGCTGCCGACAACGGAGCCGGTAAGGAGTGCAGATGAGGCGATGGAAAGAGCTGCAGAAGAGGCAGGAGTCCTGGTAAAGGAGGTGGATGCGATCGGCGTGACCGGGCATGGGAGTGAACTTGTGAGTGAGGCTGTAAATGCGAGACTCAAGTTAGAGGAAGTGAGTGTGGTATCAAAAGGAGCAGCTATGCTCTCCGGGCGGCATAAAGGTGATGCTACCGTGATAGATATAGGCGGGATGAACAACAAGTTGATGCTAATGCGCGAAGGTATAGTAACGAGTTTCACGTTCGGAGGTATTTGCGGCGGCTCGTCTGGACGGTTCCTGGAAGTCGCATCGCACCGGTTGGACGTGGCTATTACAGAGTTGGGGGCGCTTGCGACCAGGTCTGAGGCGAAAGCAAAAGTTGGGGGCGCACGAGAGATGGAAAGAGGAAATGCGAAGAGAAATAAAGATAATATGCGGTTTGACTTACAGAGCTATTGCATGGTATTTGGGATACAAAGTCTCGTCGTTGCGCTTTCTTCTGGTATAACGCGCGAAGACGTAGCGGCTGCTGCATGCAGGTCTGTTGCTGAGCAGGTATATGAGACGATGATACAGGAGATCGGAGTACGACCACCGGTTATCTTTGTCGGTGGTGTATCGCGGGTGGAAGGCGTGAAACGAGAATTTGAAGATATGCTTGGCGTTGAGATTATAGTGCCACCTTATTCGCAGTATGCAGGTGCGGTAGGTATTGCTACACTCGTATCTGGCGTTTGATTCTTCGATGGGGCAGCCCAGATTCGAACTGGGGTCCATGGCTCCCAAAGCCACGAGGATAACCTGGCTACCCTACTGCCCCTCATCTCATTTTTCTTTTAATTTAATTCCACTTAATAAAATCCTGATTATCTGCGTTCATCTGCGTCCGATTATCAAGATTTATTTTTTCTCGACTCGAACCGCCGCCGCCTTAACACCGGATGCTACTGACATATTACAGACCGCAGGGTTAGTGAGGATATTCGCCCGGGTCTCTGCAAAATGGAAGCTCATCGATACTACGCCGGGAGGCACGCGGGCAGTAATCTTTATCTTAGTCTCAATCGAACCTCTACGCGAAGTAACTTTAACCGTATCCTCTGGACTAAGCCCCAGCGCTTCAGCATTCTGCGGATTAATCTCCATCAACTCTTCATTCAGAAGTTGATTCAAACCATCTACTCTACCAGTCATCGACCTATTGTGGTAGTGATAAAGTTTGCGGACCGTGGTAAGGATAAAAGGATACTCGCTATCTGTAGCCTCTGTCGCAAGCGGGCGGTAATCTACGGTAGAAAACTGACCGATGCCACGTGCAAACTTACCCTTATGCATGATCTGCGTGCCCGGATGATCTATCGTAGGACAGGGCCATTGCAATCCTCCTTCGGCTTCGAGACGTGCATAGCTCATACCTCCAAAATAATGCGGCGTTAATCTTCTTACTTCTTCCCATATCTCTTCAGCAGAACGGTAATTCCAGCTAAGACTAAGATTAAGACTATCCCATCTTTTTGACAGCTCTCGAATGATCTCCCAATCTGGTCTGCTCTCTCCCCGCGGTTTGATAACCTGCCTGACTCGCTGTACACGTCGGGCAGTATTGATGAATGTCCCGTCTTTCTCGGCAAAAGAAGCTGCGGGCAGAAGAACGTCCGCGTATTTCGCCGTCTCTGTTAGGAAAAGGTCCTGCACTACTACGAATTCCATCTCTTCTAAGCACTTGCGAACGTGGTCTGCCTCCGGATTACTTATAACAGGGTCTTCTCCCATGATATACATAGCACGAGGACGCCTGTCCGGCTGGTGATGGAACATATCTGCTATGGTTCTCCCTTGCACATCAGAAAGTTCAACGCCCCATGCATCAGAGAATTTAGCGCGTATTTCATCGCTGACACTCATCCCTTTGTATACCGGGCGTTCGAACTCTATGCTCTCGGCGATTATCTCACTCGTATCAGTATCTATCTCAAACTCCGATCCCGTCTCCATCTCCGTCTCCGTCTCTATATCTCCCTCCATCGTCAAACGCCGCCAGTAAGTGCCTGTATCTCTGTCACTGTGCAAAGGCTGGTAGCCCGTGAGAACATTTGGCAAACACCCCATATCGCAGGCCCCCTGGACGTTGTTTTGACCGCGGAGCGGGTTCATGCCTGCACTCGGTTTCCCTAAATTACCGGTAACCAGTGAAAGATTGGTCAATGCACAGACGTTCTCAGTACCGCACGTATGCTGTGTTATTCCCATGCAATAAAGAATAGCAGCACTATCAGCGCCAGCAAAGAGCCGTGCCGCCCTGATAATATCCTCTGCAGGTACACCAGTTATCTCTGAGGTATATTCTGGCGTATATTCTTCGACGAACTCTTTCACATATTCAAAACCCTGTGTTCGCGTTTTAATAAATTCCTTATCTTCAAGCCCCTCTTTAATAATAACGTGCATTAATCCATTGAATAACGCTATATCTGTTCCTGATTTATGTTGTAAATGGAGATCAGCTATCTTTGTCAGCGGGATACTGCGAGGGTCCGCAACAATGAGCTTGCTGCCTTTTCTGACAGCTTCTCGTATCCTGTAACCGATGACAGGATGGTTCTCTGTCGGGTTAGAACCGGTTACCAGAATAGCGCCCGCGTCCTTTATCTCGTCAACGGTATTTGTCATTGCTCCACTGCCTAATACTGTGGACATACCGACTACTGTAGGGGCGTGACAGAGGCGGGCACAGCAGTCAACACTGTTTGTCTTGAGAGAACGCAGGAATTTTTGGAATAGATAATTATCTTCATTAGTAACTCTTGCAGAAGCTAAGCCTGCCAACGCCTCAGGACCATACTTTGCCTGTATCTCCTTGAACTTATCTGCAATCAAATCAAGAGCGTCATCCCAGGATGTCTCTTCAAAAACGCCATCCCGTTTGATTAAAGGAGTAGTTAAACGGTCCGGATGGTTGAGGAAGTCATAACCAAACCGCCCTTTTACACAGAGCTGCCCTTTGTTTACCGGGCTACCGCGGTCGCCCTCGACAGATACTATCCGATCTCCTCTTACTCCGATGTAGATTCCACAGCCCGTACCGCAGTATGGGCAGATAGTCCTGACTTTACGTGCCGGTATCTCACTCTTCGTATAGCTTAAAGCTCCCGTAGGACAGCGTGTTACGCATTCACCGCAGGACTCACAGACAGATTCCGCTAACCACTTCCCGCCTAACGTGCCTACTTTGCTATCCTTGCCTCGACCTGTGAAATCAATAGCTGTCACTCCATTGATCTCGTTACAGGTCCGGATACATATACCGCAGAGGATACAGCGTGTACGATCGATAATGAAGAACGGATTTGAGGTATCAACAGTGTCAGTAGCAGCAGTAGCAGCAGTAGTAGCAGTAGTAGCAGTAGCAGTGGCTTCTCCCGCATCATAATCATACCGCTTCAACCGTGCCAATCGCTCAGGAGTAATGCCTACAAAAGCAGAAACACGCTGTAAAACACAATCGTTGTTCCGCTGACAGGACTGACAATCAGGGTCGTGCTTGATTAAAATCAGCTCTATCAGTATACGGCGCAGTTCGGCTATAGCAGCGGAATCGGTAAGAACAACCATTCCGTCTTCAACTGGAACACGACAAGCGGTAACCAATTCGCCACCGATATCTACCATACAGACACGGCAACCGCCAAAAGTGGATAAATCCGGATGATAGCAGAGGTGTGGAATATAGATGCCTGCGGCACTTGCTGCTGCTAATACTGTCGATCCTTCAGTAACACTAATTTTTTGATCATCGATGAAGACTGTAACTGTATCTCGATTAGAGTTCATGGTATCGTCCATAATCTTCCTATCCTCCTTTCCCCTCACCCTCAATAATCTCTACTTTCTCCCGTCCCGTAACCCGTCTCACAGCACTGAACTTATCAGAGCATGTCTCAAAACATATTGCGCATTTAAGACATTTAGTCTGGTCTATTACGTGTGGCACTTTCTTCTCGCCGCTTATTGCTTTACCCGGGCACTCATCCAAACAGAGCCCACAGCCTTTACACTTATCCTGATCAATCCAGTAAGCGATCAGTTCTTTGCAATAGAGCGCAGGACAGCTATTATCTGTAATATGTGCCTCATACTCGTGGCGGAAATAGCGTAAAGTGCTCAATACCGGGTTAGGAGCACTTTTACCTAGACCGCAGATTGAACTCGTGACGATTGCCTTGCCTATCTCTTCAAGCAAAGAAAGGTCTTCCAGTCTGCCGTCGCCACTAACTATGCCTTCCAGTATCTTTAACATCTGCTGTGTGCCTTCACGGCATGGAACGCACTGCCCGCACGATTCGTTCACGATAAATTCAAGAAAATATCTGGCGATATCTACCATGCATGAAGTCTCATCCAGTACAATCATACCACCAGAACCCATCATCGCGCCTGCATCGAGCAAGGAATCAAAATCTACGTGTAAATCGAGCAGTTGCTCCGGCAAGCAGCCACCGGACGGACCGCCAATTTGAACCGCTTTAAAACTCAAATCGCCGTCTATACCGCCACCGATATCGAAGATGATCTCTTTTAACGTTATGCCCATGGGAACTTCTATCAAGCCATTATTCTTGATCTTTCCTGCCAAGGCAAATATGGCTGTACCAGTGCTCTCTTTTGTTCCTATACTCGAGAACCAGTCCCCACCATTGATAATAATTTCCGGCACATAAGCGAAGGTTTTAACGTTATTTAAGAGAGTTGGTCTCCCCCACAGTCCTTCTTTAGTAGTATGGGGTCTTGGTGGCGGTTTGGGCTGGCCGCGAAACCCTTCTATCGAGCGTACCAGTGCTGTAGATTCACCGCAGACAAAGGCACCGGCACCCTGGAATATTTTAATATCAAGATCGAAGTCTGTGCCCATAATCCGCGGTCCTAAGAACTTTCTCTGCTTTGCCTGTTCTATAGCAATTTTTAACCGTTTGACTGCGAGCGGGTACTCTGCGCGGACATAAATATAACCGTAGTTCGCGCCGATGGCATAAGCCGCGATGGTCATTCCTTCAAGCACTGCGTGTGGATTCCCTTCCAGAACAGATCGATCCATAAAAGCGCCAGGATCGCCTTCGTCACCATTGCAGACGACGTATTTCGGCGTCTTCTCGATCTTTTGAATCGAATCCCATTTCTTACCAGCCGGGAAACCCGCTCCGCCTCTTCCTCGCAGCCCTGATATTTTTATCTCTTCGATAACTTCCTCTGGCGAGATACCACCTATTAAAACCTTTTTTAATGCTTCATACCCGCCTGTTTTTATGTAACTATCAATATATTCCGGGTCAATCGTGCCGAAATTTTTAAGAAGAAGATGATGTTGTTTATCTAAAAAATGTTTAGCAGGCGTCTCTTTATCAGGTGATAACACCAGCAGGTCATCAAGAGGAATTCCTTTGATAATATGTTCGGCTACAATATGGCGTGCATCTTCTGGAGATACTTTACCGTAGAGATATTTCTTTCCATCCGGACTCACAACTTCTACCAGAGGCTCATTGTAGCACATACCTATACATCCGGTACGCTGTGGCCTGATATCTATACCCGAACTCTGCAAAGCTTCTTTTAAAGCGTCATAAGCTTTTGCTGCTCCAGCCGCGATACTACACGTAGTCAGACCGATTTTTACTTCGTACTGCGAGTTAAGCGTCATTGCTGCTTTCCTCCTCTTTTATCTGCTTTATGAGTACAAGTACGAGTACGTGTCTCTTCGAGAATTACTGCTACTTTATCAGGTGTGAAGTGCGCATAGATCTCTTCATTAAAGACAACGACCGGTGCCAGGCAGCAGCATCCAACACAGGCTACACGCTCCAGGCTGTACTCATAGTCTTCAGTAGTAGAACCACAGGCTATTCCGAGCTGCCGTTCAAAAGATTCAATCAGTCGTGTAGCTCCTTTTACATGACAGGCGGTTCCGTAACAGACCGCAATTTTGTTCTTGCCTCGACGTGTAAAGTGAAATTGTTTATAAAATGTAGCTACACCATATACTTGACTCTCCGGCATAGTTAAGAAATCAGCAATTGCCTGCATAGCATCATCAGGTAAGTAACCGATATATCTCTGAGTATCCTGAAGGATTGGGATCAGCTCACTTCTTTCTCCTTTATATTGCGCGAATATCTTCTCAAGTTTGTTCTTGGTCTCATCCTCTTCCATTTTATTCTCTACTTTTCACTCCTCTTTTTCTTCCGTTCCTCGTTCGTTCTATTAATAACTTCTATAAGCTCTTCGATCTTCTCTAACCCTGCCTTACATAGAGTAAGCGTAGCATCTACGTGACCCAGCTTCCCGCAAAGAGCAATCGTATAGATGTCGGTGCCGTCTTTGATAATCTTTAGAGCAACATCTGCATAAGGGCAGTCGACTGCTATGAAGAGAGCGACATCATATTTGTTGTGCCCGATGACCAGATCGCCATGATACGGGTTTATCTCTACTGCGGTTCTCATTTGCGGGTAGTCTGGGCGGACGTCAAATATAGGTAGTATCTCTGCACCTATCGCTTTAGCCAATTTCCGCACCACCTTAGCTTTTTCCGGTGCTCCCTCTTCCCACGTCCAGAGAAGAAAGCGAGCAGGAGTGAAAATGACCGGTTTTTTGGCATTCAATACTATCTCGGCAATTTCCTGCAGTGCCTCTTCTTCCGGAACAATCTTCTCCTTCAGCAGGGCTTTGCCAGGTTCCGGATGCGGCATTTTTGATACCGCGTCCGGAGAGAGCAGTTCCCGGTATCTGTTTCTATTCATCGCATATATGCAAATACAAAGGGTTTAACAATTAATAAAACTCTTCACGCGGCTTCCCCGATTGTCTGATTATTTCTGTATAGTTTTTATATTACCGCACCTCTTCTTTAGTTCGATGTTCAAAGAGAAAGAGAGACCGATCCTATATTTTGCAGGCTGTACCGCACTATATAGGCAGACTGAAATTGCTCACGCAACAGTAAAAATTATGAGAAGTGCCGGCATCGATCTTACAATAATGAACGAAGAAGTATGCTGTGGGTCTGTTTTCTTCAGAACCGGTTTTATAGACCTTGCAAAAGAACTGGCGGTAAAAAATATAGCGAAGATAAGAGAAACTGGAGCGAAGACTCTTCTGACTTCCTGTGCTGGATGCTACCAGATGCTTAAATCCGATTACGCGTCATTTATAGAGGGGGAACTGGTAGATTTTGAAGTTGAAATCTTCCATATAGTACAGCTTCTTTCACGCTTGATCGAGTCCCGCGATCTCAAGTTCACAGCAGAGGGGGGAGCAGGAGCAGAGGCTGGAGCAAGGAGCGAGTTGAAGGTGAAAGTCTCCTATCATGACCCCTGCCACCTTGGTAGAGGTTGCGAGATATATGAAGAACCGCGAAAGATACTGGAGCAAATTCCTGATATAGAACTGGTAGAGATGGAATGGATCAAGGATAAATCCTACTGTTGTGGTTCAGGTGCGGGTTTAAGAGCGTTATCTGAAGGTTTAGCTGTCTCGGTTGCGAGAAGGAGATTGGACGATGCGGTAAACAAGGGAGCAGAAGTTATAGTCTCCGCATGCCCTTTCTGTAAACATAATCTCAGTGATTCCGCGATGAAGTATGGTATAAAGATTGATGTGAAGGACATAACCGAGATCGTGGCAGAAAGGATATTATAAAATAGAAGGATAATAAGAATTTGAAGATGAAAGCAGCACTTGCAACAGAAGACGGAACGTATATCGAGGGCACAGCTATCGGAGCAGCCACTAATGATAAAATTGCTGTCGGCGAACTGGTATTCAATACAAGTATGACCGGGTATGTTGAGGCTTTGACCGATCCAAGTTATGCAGGGCAGATTCTAATGATGACCTACCCGCTAATAGGAAATTACGGAGTCTGTAGAGAAGATTTTGAGAGTGTAGGAGTGAAAGTAGAAGGTTTTGTCGTCCGGGAGCTGTGCAAGAGACCAAGCAACTGGAGAAGCCAGCTCAGCCTAGATGAACTTCTAAAAGAATACGATGTCCTGGGCATTGAGGGCATCGATACGCGCGCGCTCACGAAGAAGACGAGAATCTGTGGTGCGATGAAGGCAGTAATTGCAGCCGGTGATATTGAGAAAGAGGAACTCATCAAGAGAGCTATTGAACAACCCTCAATAACTGAGCTTGATTTAGTTGATGGAGTATGCGTAGATACGGTGAAGAGGATAGAGACAGAGGCGAGAGGAAGCGGCAGAGAAAGAAGCAGCGGTAGATACGAGGTTGTAATCATTGATTGCGGGATCAAGACGAGTATTGTCAGGCAGTTGCTCAAAAGAGGAGTGAATGTTACGATAGTTCCGTTCAATTATCCAGCAGCGAAGATTTCCGGGCTCGATCCCACGCCTGACGGTCTTTTTATATCAAATGGTCCGGGCGATCCGGCGAGAGTGAGACCGACAATCGAGACGATAAAGAATCTTGCCGGAGAGATTCCGATTGCCGGTATCTGCTTAGGGCATCAACTGATATCGCTGGCAATGGGTGCGGATACGTTCAAGTTGAGGTTCGGGCATCGCGGAGCGAACCAACCGGTGAAGAATTTTCAATCCGGACGGGTCTTTATAACTTCTCAGAATCATGGCTTTGTTGTTGACGAAGAGACCCTGTCTGATCGTTTGACAGTAACAGAGATCAACCTCAACGACAGGACAGTCGAGGGCTTAAGGCACGAGGATTTTCCGCTTATAAGTGTCCAGTACCATCCGGAAGCATCACCAGGACCACACGATACTTACTCCTTCTTCGAGCAGTTTGTAGAGATGTTGG
>JACGMN010000092.1 GCA_014061035.1 Candidatus Methanophagales archaeon
CACTATTCCCCGCACATATTCGTCTGCATTGAGGTCTACCTCCGTAAATTCCAAGAACTTCGCTATTACATGCTCTTCAATCCTCCTCAACCCCTCCAGCTTCCTCGCCTCCATCCTTAAAATGATCACCGGCGATGTGTTTGAACGGCGTATAAGCGCCCAACCCTTATCTGCTCTGAACTCGATCTTCACACCGTCTATATCCTCTCCTGCCTCATCAACCCTTCTCCTATAGCGATCCGGCTCATTTGCAGCAAGTTCGCGATAATAACCCTCTATTGCATCACTAATTCTCTCTTTCTCATCATCGCTCACCACAGGTACCCTTATCTCTGGCGTATTTACATACCGGCTCAAGAAATCAGTCAGCATATTATCGACTACTGCTACTTCTACTTCCGCTGATCTTCCGGATCCAGAATAGGGATGTGTCCGTAACCGTAACCGTAACTCGTCGACAATGAGCAATAAAAGCTCCGAGAATGCAAATACTGCATCGTCTGAACGATTGTTCTTCGCGAAATAGACATGACCAGACATCTCACCGCCCGCTACTGCAGCAACTGCATCCATCTTCTCCTTGATGAACGAGAATCCGGTCTTACACTCTACTGGAATTCCGCTGTTCTCTGTGATTATCTCACGGATCGCATCAGAGCATTTTATATCATAGACGATCTTTGCACGCGGATGCTCACGTAAAATGTGCTTACAGAGCAGTGCAAGGATTTGTTCACCGATGATCATCCCTCCGCCTGGAGATACCGCACCTGCCCGGTCACCATCACAGTCGGAGGACAGTCCAATCTGCGCTCCGGTCCTGGCCACTTCAGCATTCAGGTCTTTCAAGAACTCTGGTATTGTCGGATCAGGTAAGTGGTTCGGGAAATTCCCATCAGGCTCGCTATAGAGCTCAAATACTTCTACACCCAGATCGCGGAATAACGGTGGTGCAATTACGCCTGTTGTTCCATTTCCAGCGTCATAAACGATCTTTAAACCAGTTAATGGCTTTCTTCTCTCACATGGCAACTGCTCAATCTCCTCTCGAGCAGTCTGAAGTGCGGACTTCAGGCTGATCTCATTATAGAGTGCCTGTAACGCAAGCTCTTCCCATCTCTCTCGCAGAATAATGTTCGCTCTAATCATATCCTGATATTCTGGCAGAAC
Organism: Candidatus Methanophagales archaeon; assembly: GCA_014061035.1. Classification (GTDB taxonomy): domain Archaea; phylum Halobacteriota; class Syntropharchaeia; order Alkanophagales; family Methanospirareceae; genus JACGMN01. The sequence continues at coordinate 1,171 of JACGMN010000092.1, forward strand.
GTCCACTTCTTCAAGCTCGCCTCTAAGTCTATAACTAAGACTAGGACCAGGAATGACATTGCCCTTGCCACCGGAAACGTCCAGAGAGCGCGAGCCAGCTTTGAACTGAGCTTCGAATTCACACGCATAATGATACATCTCACGTATATGCGCTTCCGTAGTGCTCTCCGATCCAATACAGAACTTGAATCCGTTCCATTCCTTGTCAAGGTGGCTGCCTGTAACTTCAACACCGCCATCTGCATCGAAGAACCATGTAGCAAAATACATCAGTGGCGTGGAGCTTACTTTCTCCTTGGGTGCTATGTCAATGACGTAGACTCCGCGGCTCCTAAGAGCGTTGATAAAGGCAGTTTTCATGCGCAACCCGCTATTCCGTACATCTTTCCCTACAACAACTCTGAATGCCTGCCCCGGTTCCTTACCACGATACTTCCGCAGTAGCTCTACGTATGCCAGACCAGTTAAGTAACAGAAATCATCTGTAAGCTGAAACCCCGGATCTGCCTCGTCTGCAATACCCCTGATGTCATTCGCCCTATACACGGTCTTATCTATTATCATTCTTCTCTACTCAGGTTCGGGGTTCAGGGTTCGCGGATCATGGATCATGGATCATGGATCATGGATTCAGTATAAGTTTTGATATTTTGATTTTGGATTTTGAATTTTGAAATTGTTTAGTATTTACCCCACATTCCGCATATTTCATTATAAATTATAAATTACCCATATATTTAAGTTTATACCGGCCGCATACATAATCTTATATAGGATGTGCTCCATATCGAGTATTCATCTCAACGTTTATGCTCCTTCTTCGCTCATAGTCTGTTTCTGAAGAATGACTGCGAAGCGTTTTGATCAAACTTTCATAAAGTTTGACTGGATAATTGATAATTGCGATGGTGATGATAATGGGTCTTGCACTTATGATCTATGGCATAGCGGAGAAGAAGTTGCGCTATACTGAGAACCCTAACCAACATAAATAGCAGGCTTAAGAGGAATAGCAAACTTCTTCTTCCCTTTCGGGTCGTGCTCCTCGTTTATTCCTATTTCACATCCGAACTCCTTCGCCAGATATGCTTTCTCACGTCTCAGAATCTCTGTCTCATTCAGCTCAAAATATTCGAGCTTGCTCCTACTCTTACCCTTACTATTTATCAACTGCTTTACAAAGCTCACCGTCTCTGTACGCTTGCTTTTATCCTTCTGTATCTTCATAGCTTCTTTTATCTTATCCTTGTCAGCGATCTCGCGCACTGCTTTGAATAGTTCACATTTCCATCTCTCTGTCTCTGCATCCGCAGTATATATGTATATTTTATTTGGTGTGATCCTCGTTATCTTCAGTATTTCCTGCACATCCTCAACTAAAGAGACCAGATACTCCTCCTCTCGCTCTACCTTCTCATCGATAAACTTCAGTTTAATACCTGGCAGCGCCTGCCGCGAGATAAACGTCTCCTTCTCCTTCTCCTGATCCATATCCATATCCCTATCCTTATCCCTATCCCGGAGCTTCAGCTTATGCCAGAGCTCTTCACATATATGCGGAACTATTGGCGATAGAATTATTAGCCAGTCCTCCAGTATGTTTCTAACGATCCTTCTCCTCCGTTCTACGCTCTCACGCTTCTCGTAATACTTCAAGTCGTTCATCAGGTTGAATACCATGTTTATCCCGGCTTCGCGTATTCTGAAGCCGTCAAACCATTCGATAGACTCCTGTAGCCGCCGGTAAAACTTTGAGAGCAACCATCTATCAGTATGCGTAAACTCATATTCTTCTAAAGCATCAGCATCAGCTTCAACTCCAGCTCCAGCTCCAGCTCCAGCTCCCGTTCCCGTTTCGATGCTCTCATCGAATATCGTGATCAAAGCATTAAATCTTCTACGCAGTGCATCTATATCCTGCTCACGCCAATTGGAGAGAGTGTCGAAATCTGCATTGAGTGCACAATAGAGTCTGTATAAGTCCACACCGTACAGCTTTGAGACGTGTGCCAGTGGAATGACATTTCCCTTACTCTTTGATATCTTCTGCCCTTCTCTAGTCATCAGCTCACTCAAAGTTATCGCTATAGGCCAGTGGCGGGCGGGAAATATCGCTGCATGATGCATCAAGAAGAAGACCAGGTGGTTCGAGAGGTGTGGTGGCGCCGTGTGACGCAGGTCATTCGGATACCAATATTCAAACTCTTTCCTTAGCCGGTTCAAAATATCTACGCTAATCTGTACCGGTAGCTCCTTCGCCACGTTCTCGGCATTGGCATTGTTAAGTCCTGGTCCCAGTCCCAAGAAGATATAATCAAAGAACGCTTCTTCTAAGGCGTCAACAGGCACGTCTCTGAGTTGATGAGCTATTGTGTACATCGCCATGTAAATGGTAGAATCACTCAACGATTCAATTATCCAACCTTTTTCAAACGGAAATTGTGTACCTAAACCACGTCTCCTTGCACAGGGTCTAAGCGTCAACCAATCAATAATCTCGTGCATATACGCCTTATATTTCTCTGGATAGAACGTCATATCTCCAACGAGTTTATGCCCGGAATCCTTCCACCGCATATCTCTGTAATCGATAAACCACTGGTCCTGTAAAACTGCAACGATTACTTTCCCGCCAGTTCTCGTCACCGCTTTCCGCGAGGTCTCGTAGAATATCTCAGCCATATTCAACCAGGTCTTAACCTCGTCCTTGATTGCTGCGATTTTAAGACCTTTAAAATCCTTACACTTCTCATTCAGTACACCGCGATAAAATTCGTCCTTATAGAGAATCTGTGTTGCTTCTTCCAACCGCGCATCATTCGCGTCCTTGATCCCCATCTTTTTACAAATCTCTCTCGCCGGAAACTCGTATTGCTCATACCCTTCAATCTCTATTATCTTTATAGGTTCTGGTACAGGTACAGGTACAACTCCAACTCCAACTCTTTCCCTCTTTCTCAGGTCTTCCAAACCAATGTAATCGTAAGGAGCATGCGCAGGAACAGAATAGACCAGTCCTGTGCCGACATCTGTGTCAACGAAGCTTGCAGGAAGAATGGGAATTTCTCTATCAGCCACAGGCTCTTTGACCTGCTTCCACAGCAGTGCATTACCATCTATCTCTGTTCCTTCCCCTTCCCCTTCTAAAATTTTAACGTCCTCGCGTTGATAGCTCAATTTCTCCAACGCCTCCTTAGACATAATCCAGAATTCGTCCCCGACTTTAACGTTGACGTATCTCGCATCAGGATTTACCCATAGATTAGTAACACCGAATATTGTCTCTGGACGTAGCGTCGCTGCGATTAAGTAAGTATTCGAGGTATCTTGATCTTGATCTTGATCTTGATCAGAAAGTTTGAACTTTATCGCTGTATATTCAACTACTGATACCTTATCTATATCGCCTTCTTCGATGTCATCCTCGCCGACCGCACAACCATCTTCGATAGAGAATGTAATAGGATATTTCCCTCTTTTTATAGCTCCAATTTCATAAAGCTTCTTGAACTGCCATTCGATGAACTTCTTGTAGAATGGCTCAGTCGTATTGAACTTTCTTCTCCAATCTATGGAATAACCCATCATCTTAAAGTCCGCGGCTATCTGTTCAGCGAAGAAATCTGCAACAATCTCTGGTTTATCAAACGTCTTGACTATTGCCTCAACTCGTTCTGGATCAGGATCAGCATCTGCATCTGCATCTGCATAAATCGCGACATAGTCCTTGTATCGTTCTATTACCTCTTCCTCACCCTTCGCAATCCCGTCTGCGATCGCTAAGATTGGCGTTCCCGTAACATGAAACCCCATAGGAAAGAGCACGTTATAGCCCTGCAATCGCTTAAATCTCGCAATTATATCTGCTATTGTATATGTTCTTCCATGACCTATATGTAGCGGTCCGGATGCGTACGGGTACGGTACGGTCAGAAAGAACTTTTTCTTTTGATCCTGATCAATTTCACTTTCAGTTTCAATCTCAGCATCAGCATAAAATATTTTTTCTTCTTCCCATCTCCGCTGCCATTTCTTCTCTATTTCACTGTACTTATACATAATAATTTAATAATCATATTTCCATTTTATTTATCAATTAGTATGGATAAGGATTTCATCTCGATATTTGATCTCTCACACGTGGAGATAGAAGCGATAGTTGAAAGAGCTGTAGCACTCAAACGCGAGCGAAACGAGCGAAGAAGCCAGCAAAGCAAACGAAAAGGAGCGCAGGGTCTCAAAGCGCGGCGAGATGAGTGTATAGAGAAGACGTTAGCACTGATCTTTGAGAAACCGTCTACACGTACATACGTCTCCTTTGCCGTGGCGATTACGGAATTAGGCGGCAATGTGCTCAGTTTGAACTGGAACGAGATCCAATTAGGACGCGACGAACGAATACGTGAGACGGCAAGGGTCTTTTCTTCTTACGTAGACGCGGTCATGATACGAGCATTCCGGCATGCTACGGTAGCGGAGTTTGCACGCTATGCCTCGATTCCCGTGATAAACGGCTTGACCGATTTTGAACATCCCTGTCAGATACTGGCAGATATGATGACGATAAAGGAGTATAAGCAAAAATTTAATGGTCTTACTATTGCGTGGTTCGGAGATGGGAATAATGTCTGCAACTCGCTCATCGGCGGTGCGGCGATTACCGGGATGAATATCCGTATCGCGACTCCACCTGGCTACGAGCCTGACGGAGGGATAGTCGAGAAAGCTAAAAAAATGGACTGCGGCGAGGTGTTAATCACGGCAGATGTAGAAGAAGCTGCGGCTGATGCCGATGTGTTGTATACCGATGTATGGGTATCGATGGGGGACGAGGCAGAGCAGGAGCAACGAAGAAAGGATCTCCGTAATTATCAGCTCAACGAGGATTTAATTGACTGTGCGGCTGAAGACGCGATAATAATGCACTGCATGCCGGTTCACATAGGTGATGAGATGACCGAGGCAGTAATGTATTCCAGCAACTCTGTGATCTTCGAGCAAGCAGAAAACAGGCTCCATGCACAGAAGGCGCTTCTGCTACACCTCTGGGGGTAGGGGTTCAGGGTTCTACCCCGCGTAGTTATCTTATCCTTATTTATGCTGTTATTTTAGAATGCATTTTAATATAAATAATATAGGATGCGAGCTGATGAATACCCCGGCAGATATTACTATTACTATTACTGACATGCTGGCTAAGTACCAAAAGCAGATAAATGGGCGTTTAGAGATATTCTTTGATGAGAAGATAGAGGAAGCTCTCCGGATATCCAGCTATACGCAGGAAGTTGTACTTAATATAAAAGAGTACACCTTACGTGGTGGAAAACGGCTCAGACCGATCTTCTGCATTTACGGCTATAAATGTCTGGCAGATACAGATATCGAAGCGATTATAGATGCGTCCATCTCACTCGAATTGATGCAGAGTTATTTTCTGATTCACGACGATATTATGGATGAAGACAATCTCCGGAGAGGCGAACTGGCTTTTCATATCATCTGCAAAGATCTCTGTGAACGTCAATTCGGCAAGAATAAGTCACCTAAATTTGGTGTGAATATGGCGATCGTAGCAGGAGATTTATTGGAAGCTTACGCTAAAGAGGTATTAATAAAATCAGAGTTCAAGCCCGAGAACGTAAATAAGGCATTAGCCGCGTATACGGGGATCACAAAAAAAGTCGGTTTTGGCCAAATTTTAGATATAACAAACGAGCGAAGAGCGAGTTTTAACGAAGATGAAATCCTGACGGTTCACAGACTTAAAACAGCAAGTTACACGACTGAAGGACCGCTTCACATTGGTGCGCTCTTATCAGGTGCGAAAGAAGCAGATTTACAAATTCTTAGCAACTATGCTTCGCCACTTGGTCTGGCATTCCAGATTCAGGATGATATATTGGGCTTGTTCGGCGTGGAAGGAAAGACCGGGAAACCCACGGGCTCAGATATTAGAGAAGGAAAAAAAAGCCTTTTAATCTTACATGCTCTGAAAAGATGCGCGGACGACGAGAAAGAACTTATCCTGAAAGCGCTGGGGAACGAGCGTCTCACCGCGGATGAGATCGATGTAATTCGAGCTATTGTGCGAGAGACTGGTTCACTTGAGTATTCAGAGAATTTGGTTGCCGGGCTGATCGATGAAGCGGTCAATGCAATTAAAGATTCACATTTCAGAACAGACGCAAAGGAGTTCCTCGCGGATATTGCTTATTTCATAGGGTCGCGAGAGTATTGATTATATTATAATACGTAGATGAAAGACGATTTAATCGCTCAAGTACGGGAAATATTGAAGGACGCGGGATTCATTGTATCACGTAGATGTGAGAGAAGGAGTTTTAGTTTAGCGGCACGGCGAAACGAGATAACATTGCTGGCAAAAATAATGCGGAACATAGATGGAATTAGTGAGAACGTAGCAGATAGTATAAAGCGTGCCGCGTTCTACCTGCTTGCGTCACCGCTTCTTATAGGCGAGAGAAAAGGTACGTCATTTTTGGAAGACGATGTGGTATATCATAGATACGGTATTCCTGCTTTAAACACTCATACGCTATACGAGTATCTTGTTGAAGGCGTGGATCCGTACGTTTACTCTGCCACTGGAGGCATGTACGTTAATATAAAGGGGGAAGCAATGAAGGAGGCACGGGAGCAGAAGGAATTATCTCTGGGCGATATTGCCTCTGGATTGGGTCTATCGAGACGGAGCATTAGCAAGTACGAGGGAGGCGAGATGAGTACGACTATAAGCATTGCACTGAAGCTTGAGGAGATTTTAGATACGGCACTTATAGAGCACTTAGAGGTTTTAAAGACTGAATTGGAAGAGCCATCCCCGGAGATATTGCAGGGCGGGATGAGAGAAGCGGCATCTGACATGGAGATGCTTATTCTAAATATGATGGAGGAGATAGGGCTTAAGATAGTTACGATAGATCATGCACCTTTTAATGCAGTTTCATTCATCGATCAACCGTCAAAAGGACAAGGACAAGGAGGCGGACGTAGCGGTTCAGGGAAAATTCTCACCGGTGTAAACGAATATACGGATCGGATGATAGAAAGAGCGAGAATAATGAGCAGCTTATCGCAGGTTACAAGAACGAAGTCGGTATTCGTAGTGATTGGGAAGACCAGGTACATGCAGATAGAGAATACGGTATTGATAGAAAAGGATGAGCTGGAACAGATAAGGGACCCTGAAGAATTCGTAACTATAATGGAGGAACGGGCTAAGAGCTGCTGTAAGAGGTAACGGTTCGGGGTTCACGGTTCACGGTTAGACATATAAAAATCCTAAATCCTAATTTCTAAATTCGAATATCAAAACTAATTCGAATATCAAAACTCATACTGGATTCATGATTCATGAACCATGAACCGTGAACCCTGACCCGTGAAAATAGAAATGATAGAGACTGTATTCAACTCATTCTCGACTCCAATCCAGAGAGCGATCAAGGAAAAGGGCTTTTCCGCACCTACGGAACCGCAAATAAGAGCGATTCCTCCAATAATGGCTGGTAAGAGCGTATTATTGATCGCGCCAACTGCAAGTGGGAAGACCGAATCGGCATTGTTACCGGTTTTAGATGCTCTGGTCAGAACAAGAGAGCGCAAGCCCGGGATAAAAGTCCTTTACATAACACCGCTTAAGGCTTTGAACAGAGATATGCTTGACCGGTTGCAGTGGTGGTGTAAAAGGCTTGATCTGCGATTGGGCATAAGACATGGCGACACATCTACGCGGGAACGGAAAGCTCAGGCAGCGATTCCACCCGATATCCTGATTACTACACCGGAGACGTTGCAAGCGATATTACCAGGAAGGATTATGCGTCAGCACCTGGAATCGGTCAGGTGGGTAATTGTAGATGAAGTGCACGAACTTGCGATCGACAAACGAGGTTCGCAATTCGCACTTGCATTAGAGCGGCTTCGGCACTTAAAAAACGGCGAAGTCCAGATCATTGGCTTATCCGCGACCATCGGGTCGCACGATAGAGTAGCAAAGTTCTTAGTCGGCGTTGGTGGCACAGGTAATGATAACGATAGAGATAAAGATAGAGATTGCGAGATAATCAGCGTCTCCGTAGCCAGATCAGTGCAGGTAGAGGTATTTTATCCTGTGGCGGAACCAGCAGATTACAAACTGGCGGAGGAGCTTTATACGTATCCTGAGGTTGCTGCGCGGTTACGGTTGATGAAAAAACTCGTCGAAGAGCATAACTCTACATTGATATTCACCAATACTCGCTCGATAACCGAGATTCTCGGTAGCAGGTTCCGTATCTGGGATTTGAACTTCCCTGTGGGTGTGCATCATGGATCGCTATCTAAGCCGTCGAGAATTAGCGCCGAGCGAGGTATTAAAGACGGCACGTTGCAGGCTATTATTTGCACCAGTTCCTTAGAGCTGGGGATTGATATTGGAAGGCTGGACTTTGTCATTCAATATAACTCGCCGAGGCAGGTTACAAGGCTGCTTCAGAGAATAGGCAGAAGCGGTCACAGAATAGGCGGGATAGCGCATGGTGCCATCGTGGTCCAAGATTCAGATGATGCTCTGGAAGCTATGGTAATCTGCCGCCGTTCGCGTGTAGACGATTTAGAGCCTGCGGATATTCCCGCGAAACCACTTGACGTATTAGCGCATCAAATAGCCGGGCTACTGCTGACAAAACGGAGATGGAGCCTCGATGAAGCTTTGAACTTGATTAGAAAAGCATATCCGTATCGAGACCTTGAGGAGCATGAGCTCGTTGCCGTCTTGAGTTACATGCATTTCAGAATTCCAAGACTGCTGTGGTTCTCGCCAGAAGACAGAGTATTTATGAGGGCTACGCAGATAAAAGCGCTCTACAGTTATTATTTCGAGCATCTCTCAATGATCCCAGAAGTGAGACATTTCCTGGTCATTGATGAGAAGGATACACCAATAGGCGTTTTAGACGAAGCTTTTGTTGCTGAACATGGCAGTCCCGGGAACAAGTTCATCGAAGCGGGTCGCGTCTGGAAGATATTGCACGTCTATGGTAACCGGATATATGTGAAGCACGAAGACGATCCTACAGGTTCTATCCCAAGCTGGGTTGGCGAGGAGATTCCAGTTCCGTATGCCATTGCAGCGGAGGTGGGAAAGATTCGCAGGTTTGTAGCGGAAAAGATAGAAGAGGTAGAAAAGGTAGAAGAAATAGAAGAGATAGGAAGAGAGCTCTCAAAGACCTATCCTGGCAGCGAGGAGACTATTACCAGATCATTAGATGAGATTTTTCAGCAAGTAAGATTAGGCTATCCTGTCCCGACCGATAAGCTGCTGACACTCGAGCGATGGAAGGACTATATAATATTGCATTGCTCGTTTGGTCTTCGTGTAAATAGAACCCTCGCTATGCTCTTAGCTACTGTCCTCTCTGACCGGCTCGGTGCTCCGGTAGGTCTTCAACAGGACCCTTACCGGATATTGCTACTGCTCAAGACTGGAGAGACTGCAATGGAGTTAGAACCCGAAGATCTTGAAGAGATCATCCATGATTTAGCTGCTGCCAGACCTATAGATATTGAAGAGCTCGCAGTAAAAGCGTTAAACCGGAGCAGGTTATTTAAAATGAGGTTTATTCATGTAGCGCGTAGATTTGGTGCGATAACAAGGGATGCGGCATTGAGCAATCTTGATCTGAACAGCGTGATAAGGAGCTTTGATGGCTCTGCGGTCGTTACCGAAGCATTGCGTGAAGCTCAGGATAAAGATGTGGATATAACACTCACTGTTAAGATTTTAAAGCAGATAGACCGGGGTGAGCTGAAGATAGCAGTGATAGAAGGAAGTGAGGTCAGTCCGATTGCAGGGCTTGCAGAAGTAATAAAACGCAGCGGATACGAACTCATTCAGCCTGAGCGGATGCAGCAAGTTATAATAAAATATGTGAAGGCGCGGCTGTTAGATGAATCATTGACTTTTGTCTGCACCAGTTGCTGGCGTTATATAAAAGTAATAAGAATAAACGATGTAGAACTGGAGAATGAGAACCTTCTGTTTCTGTGCCCTGAATGCGAATCAAATATGATAGGGGCATTGAAAGCAGATGAGAGCGAGATTAGAAAGGAAGTAGGCAAAAGTAAAAGTAAAAGTAAGAGTAAAAGTAAGAGTAAAAAACCGAGCACGCTATTTGAGAGTGCAATACAATCTGCCGAATTGATCGCGGCATACGGTAAAGCGGCTTTGCTTACACTTGCAGGTAACGGGCTCACGGTCAGCGATGCAAAGCAGATATTGGAGAAATTGGATAAAAAAGATGTAGGTATAGTAAACGAGCAATTGATAGAACTTATAATAGAATCGGAAAAAGATGTATTGAGACGGAGGTTTCATGGATATAAAACTCGTTCTTGGTAGCATTGGAAGTATCGTAAAGTATCTTGGTTTTCTAATGATCGTTCCGGTCGGGGTAGCGATTTGGTACGGTGAATGTGAAAGATCCATTATTCAAACGTGGTTAATCCCGTTGGCGATAACTATCATCGCTGGCTTGCTTTTAGAACGAAAAGTAGGCGTTCTGAAAGGCGAGATAAAAATAAGGGAAGGTTTTGCGATTGTTGCCTTTGGGTGGCTCGCGGCTGCGTTCTTTGGTGCTCTTCCGTACATCTTTTCATCGACGTTAGGTATCGTTGATGCCTTATTTGAGTCTATGTCAGGTTTCACGACGACCGGTTCGACAGTAATAGTGAATTTGGACCAGGTAGACCATAGCATATTGCTGTGGCGGAGTTTTACGCAGTGGATTGGAGGAATGGGAGTTATTCTGCTCCTTATTGCTATACTTCCTACGTTCGGGGTCGCAGGCAGCCAGTTATTCGATCGTGAATACCCGGGACCGATGGTTGAGCGAATTAGACCGCGAGTTCAAGCGACTGCAAGAATGCTCTGGTCAATTTACATTGCCTTGACCGGATTACAGATTCTTGCACTTATTTTTATCGCGAAGATGGCACCATTTTATGCTATTTGCACCGCATTCAGTACGATACCTATAGGTGGGTTTTCACCACATCCAGAAAACATTGGGGGATTCCAGAATCCTATAGCAGAGCTGATCACTGTCATATTCATGGTTCTCGCTGGGATGAACTTTCTTTTACATTATCTGATAATAAGAAATCCACGACAGGTATTAGCAAACAAGGAATTTCAGGTCTATTGCTTCCTTCTTTTATCGGTTGTTGCTATTATATCTGCTAATTTATACATACATGGAGTTTACACTTATTTATCTGATGCGGTCCGTTTCGGCGGGTTTCAGGCTATCTCCATCATGACGACTACAGGATTCACAACCGCTAATTTTGATACATGGCCCGATCTGTCACGGATCATACTCTTCAGCCTGATGTTCATCGGCGCTTGCGGCGGGTCAACAGGAGGAGGCATAAAAGTCATCAGAGTATACGTGCTACTAAAATATGTTGAACAAAGAATCCGGCAAACTCTCTATCCGCATGCAGTTCTTGTCCTGAAGACCGGAAAGAAACCTATCTCTGACGAAATTCTACAGGGAATTACCGCCTTTTTCTTCGCTTATATCTTCATATTCATACCATGCTCGATCGCGATGACTGCAATAGGGCTTGATATGATCAGCGCAACATCTTCCGTAGCAGCGACGCTCGGAAACGTCGGTCCGGCCTTTGGTCTCGTAGCAGCGGATTACGCATCTGTTCCTACTGCCGGGAAGGTCATTTTAATCTTCTGCATGTGGATAGGAAGGTTAGAACTCTTTACTGTATTAGCTCTGCTGACACCGTCATTCTGGAAGGGTTGAATGGGGGGGATGGGGGCTAATGGCTAAGGGCTAATGGCTAAGGGCTAAGAGGAAAGGGGAAAGGGCTAATAGCTAATGGCTAATGGCTAAGGGGTAAAGGGTAAAGGGTAAAGAGTAAAGAGTAAAGAGTAGGTTGAATGCGATGCGAGGGGCGTGATTCGAACACGCGGACTCCTACGAGACAGGGTCCTAAGCCCTGCGCCTTTTCCTAGCTCAGCAACCCCCGCTTACCTTATTACAACTTACCTTATTACAATTACGATTTTCTGTTTTTAGATTTAGATTTCTGATCCTGTTCAGGCATCTTTACCCGTACCCGCTTTTTAAGAACTGGAACTAACCGTTTTATCTCTATCTCCACTCCTTCTTCCATCGTATACTCGTTGATCGGCACATCAGGGGTTTTTCCATTCACTTCATACATATAAAACCCATCTTCACCGTTTATTGAAGCAATGAACTCCTTATCACCTATTCGCTTTATTTCTATCCCGGCAACGTCCTTCAACGCTTCTAATATGCTTGTTCCTTTCCGTGCTTCTACATCGAAATCTTCGCTAAACATTTCCAGCGTTTCATACAACTTCTCCTTATTCGCCATTAAGACATGCGTTTTACCGAATATCTCGCGGGTCACCAGTTCTTCGCGCTCCAAAATTTTTACGTGCTTCGCGGCAACGGGTACGGATATATTTAGAGCTTTTGCCAGCCCTGATACGTGATAATTAGTCTTCATCAGAAGCTTCATCATCCTTACCCGCGTCGTACTAGCCAGCGCTTTGAATATCATCTTCGCGTAACCTTTTCACACTCTAATCTATTTGACTTAGCATTATAACCTGATAAGATACAAATATATTTTGTAAGAGTAAATTAGAAGGTGGTGAAAAAGATGTGTATGGAAAAAAGCGCGTCAGCGTTAGAGAAGGCTGTCGAGTTTCACGGGCACCTGTGTCCGCCCGTAGTTTTTGGGGTGCGGGCATCTGAGCTAGGATTAGAGCAACTACGAGCTGAAAGACCGGAGGATAAAGAGATAGTTGCTATCGTCGAGAATGACTCGTGCATGGTTGATGCTATTCAGTCAGCCAGCGGCTGCACTCTCGGTAAGGGAAATCTGATCCTTAAAAACTGCGGGAAGATGGCGGTTACTTTTATTAACCGTGCAACCGGAGATGCTATCCGTCTAATGGTAAAGGAGAAGGTACAGGAGGATTTGATGAATTCTGATCTCATCAGGGCAAAAAGAGAAGGGCATCTTCCACATGTGGAGGTGATGAAGATCGCTAAAGAAATCTCGCAGCAAATGATTGAGCTCTCCGGAGATGCGTTATTTGATATTAAAAGAGTTCGCCAAGAAGCGCCCAGATGTGCACGGATATTCCGATCGGTACGGTGTTCTGTATGTGGAGAATATTTCGGTGAGGCATTTGGAAGGGTAAAAGAGGGAAAAATAGTCTGTATTCCGTGTTTT
>JACGMN010000113.1 GCA_014061035.1 Candidatus Methanophagales archaeon
GAAAGGAAGCGAAGAAGAAGCGAGATCGTATCTGACGAAGGAGATTGTCGATTACATGTATTCAGACGCGTTCGTTGAGACAGAAATCGGACGTATAAAGCGCAAAGACATAATAACAGGACGGTTCATAGCACAGATATTGGGTTACGCTAGAGATAAGGTACTAGAAGAGAGAACAATGATGATGATGAAAAAAGGTGCTATTCGTAACGAGGTGCTGAAGAAGACGTGGGACGAGGAAGGATTTTCAGAGGTACTGGATGTCGGGAGAAGAACAAAAGATTTGGTCAAGAGATATAAGCATGTCGAAGAAATAGGTCTGAACATGCAGCACCTGAAAGAAGGATTTGATAAGTTTGTGCAGCGAAGAGCGGAGGAAATATTAGCATCAGGATATGAAGCGATGTCAGATGAAGAGACGGGAATGCATTACTGACCTAAATCCTAAATATGTGAGATGGTAAGGGAGAATTTGCAGAGATGGCAGGGGTTAGAACACGAATTTAGACTGGGAATAAGTTCAGAATCACCTGAATTGTGCCGGTACGCACGATTTTATCATGTTGACGAAGTGATACACGCACTAGAGAATTATACTTTTTTTGACGGCTCGGATGCGATCTGCACGAAGATGCAGGGAAAGAAGGATGGATTCTTGAGAAACGGGTCACGGATTTACATCTGCACTGGTGGTCACCTCGAGATAGCAACGCCGGAATGCAGAGATGCATTTGATCTGCTCAGATATGACAAGGCAGCAGAGTTGTATATGCAGATCGGCGTGGAGAAGGCAAATGAGAGATACCGGGACCATAAGAAAATGGGGAAAAGGAAGGGTGATCTCGCATATATCCAATGCTGGAAAGCAAACGCGGAGATAGACAAACGGTATAACCGCGGCACACACGAGTCATATATAGTGAAGCGGAAGAATTTTTTAGGTAAAGAGCATTTGCTGATCCCGTTTTTGATAATTCGCAAAATATTCTTCGGCGCTGGTGGCTATGTAGCGGATAAAGAAGGAATAAAATACGTCATATCACCGAAAGCGATGGTTTCAAGACGAGTTTTCGCTGAATCGCCATCACAGTGGCCGATATTATCCCTGAGGGACGAACCGTTGAGCACAAAGGATAACTATCGTGTACACGTCACATCAGGCGAAGGAGTTCGTTCTGAGGTCACAAGGCTACTCTGCAATGCCATTACCTCGTACGTAATAGACGCGATAGAGTCCGGAAAGATCAAGCATCTCGAACCTATCTGGAATCCCCTGCAGACTTTTAGAGACCTGTCCGCGGAGACAGGAGGGGACTGGCGTATAAAGCTGGTGAACGGGAAGACGGAATCTGCTATTGATTATCTTATGAGCTATTATCTCGGAGCGATAGAGGAGCTGTTTGAGGAGCGAGAGGTATCTTACTGGGACAAATATGCTCTCGATACTTTTAAAAGAGTCTGTACCAAATTTGATCAGGGATTGATTGAAGACCCTTACGTCTACCGGCGTATAGAATGGGTAATGAAGTTATGGGTGCTAAAGAATGAGCTAAACGATTTTGAATATAGATACATCCCGCGGGAGAGGTTTGATTACCGGGGCATGTATATGAAGGAAGAGCAGATAGAGAAAGAGATAGCGGCATCTTTTGATTTTACCAATCTCTGTGATTATGACTTATACGAGTGCGTTGTGGATAAGATAGGCGTGGAACGAGTGCTCACGGAAGAGGATATAGGCGAAGCGCTACTATTTCCACCGAGAAATTCAAGGTCTGAGCTACGTATCAGACTTGCATCCGAGTTCGATGATGGTAATGCGATGCTCAGTTGGAATAAAATAACGATAACCCGTGATATGTGGCAGAATGTAAACAGCGAGGAATATACGAGGATGTTTGAGCGTTATCCGGAGCTCGCGCGAATGCCAGGTGCAATAGTGGTATTTTACCGCGAGCAGAACAGAAGAGAAGGATCGCGGCGGGTTCTCGTGCGATTGCTCGCAGAAGAGGATGACATAAGGGGCTGGGAAGAGGAGATAAGCAGAGAAAGAAGAAATAGAATCAGCAGAAACCCGTATTTAGACTATTTTTTGTATACCTATAACAAAACGTACCGGTTTGATGAACTGGATGGCTGGAATGAGGGAACAATAAAGAAGAAGATAGATGAGATACGCAGAGCAGAAAATAAAGGGGAATAAAATAAGAGGGATAGAGCAGGAATATCCAGTGAGTGTGAATGCGCTCGCTACCGCGACTTCGGGTTTAAATCCGTCACTGCTCGTTAATTCTGTAATTCGCGGTTTAAAGAGGCGAAGATTTTTGGTAGATGTGCCGTGGGACGTTACTATGGAAGTATCGCAAGAAGAGCATGAATCGAAGATAAGCTCTTCATACGGTGATAACGGTTCGCGAATTTATAACGATATGGGGCATCTTGAGATCGCGACACCATCATACAATAATCCTTTTGACGCTGTAGCATACGATAAAGCATCAGAGATATATGCCTTTATAGGATCACGCGAGGCGAGTTTATCGTTAAAGAAGAAAATAGTCATTCATAAGAATAATGTTGCTAATTTCTTCACTACTCCCAGAGGAGGTCCCGGGAAGGGGAAAGAGAAAAGGGGAAGGATAAAGACCAATACCTACGCTACACACGGAAATATCATTACAAAGCGGGCAGCGTGCAAAGATTGGAGCCGTGTAGAAAGAGCGCTCATACCATGGGTAGTTGCACGGATATTATTCACAGGGTCTGGAGACGTTGTTTCTGGGGGGTGCATCGGGAAAGGAGATAAGAGCGTAAAGTTCGTTATCTCGCCAAGAGCGATCTTTGTTCGCGAAAAATCTTCGCTCTCTACCACCTCACGGAGGGGCATCTTGAACACGCGGGATCAGCCTCATGCGGCGCATCAGTACTGGCGATTGCACGATATACATTACGAGGCGCTTCGTTCTGAATACGCGATCTTCCTACGTGATATCGCACAAGCGCTGGTAATTAGTGCTTTTGAATCCGGATTCATGGATGACGCGCCTGAGCTGGAAGACCCGGTGAGTGCATTCAAAGAGCTATCATTAGATACACGGGAAAGTGAGTGGAAGATGAGATTGAAGAACGGAGAGATGACCGATGCGGTATCCATTTTAGAGTTCTACCTCAATGCGATAGAGAAGATGCAGGAATCTGAAGGAATAGAAGTGAGTAAATGGGATGAAATTGGTTTAAACTGCTTGAAAGATCTCGTGAAAGACTTAGAAGCCCGGCGACTGGACGACTATGTCGATGGGATCGACTGGGTAACGAAATTGGCATTGCTCGTGAATTACGAGCCGAAGAGTCCATCAGAAGGAATAAGCATCTGTAACCAGTACGCAGTGCTCGATGAAAGCGTACTGTATTTGTATTTTCTTGGTCTTGATGACGAGAAGAGAAGTATCGATACAGATAAAAGAGATTGTCCCTGCCTATTTAACCCGGAGGATTCGTTAGCGTTTGCAAAGAGCAAATTGCGGCAGGTAGATTGGTCTTCTCTTCCGGAACGCGTGAGGTATGCGGTAGGTAATGCGCCCGAGCAGACGCGAGATTTTTTTAGAGCTAAACTCCTGAAAGGATACGGCTCGCAGATAAGAAGAGTTAACTGGTCAAAGCTGGTCCTCGACGAAGCGACAATACTGCTGGATGAACCGTTTATGCTAAATAAAGAAGAGATGGAGATGGAGATGGAGTTGGATGTAGAAGTGGGTGGCGAAATGATACGGAATGCTGATGCAGACTTAAAGTTAAAGGATATTTTAGCGAAAGCAAAAAGATTATATCATGATAAGGTATCTTTTAGTGATCAAACTTTTTTAAAGTTTGCAAAGGCAAAAAAAAAGGGAGGATGAAGTTAAGATGAATGAAGGTATTTTTAGAGTAGCGTGGATGGATGCGGAAGTGGAGGTAGAAGAGGGCGAAGAAGAGGAAGAGGAAGAGATAAGTGATGACGAGATAGAATACAGCGGTGAAGAGAAGGTTAAAGAGATGGCAAGCATAATGGAACGGTTGAAGCAGAAGGAGAAGAAGTCGGAAGCCGCCAGCCTTGTCAGTAAATTGAGAGGGAAGAAGAAGGCGAATAAGAAGATAATGCCTTATGAGATATATGCAACTTCAGGTGAATGAGCAAGAAAGAATATTCTATATTAAATGGGACCGTAGCTCAGACTGGGAGAGCGCTCGGCTGAAGACCGAGTTGTCCCGAGTTCAAATCTCGGCGGTCCCACTCCATCCAGGTAGAAGAAGATAAGGATGAAGAAAGAGCTAAAGGTAGTGGCAATCAAAAGCGGAACGGTGATTGACCATATTGCAGCGGGGCAGGCGCTGAACGTGCTGAAGATACTGGGAATAGATGCGGGGACAGATGTAGCGTTGAGCGTGGTGATGAACGTACGAAGCAAGCAGATGGGTAAGAAAGACATAGTAAAAGTGGAAGACCGGGAACTTAAACCAGCTGAAGTTGACAAAATCGCTATGATTGCGCCACTTGCATCGATTAACATAATACGCAACTCAGAAGTAATAGCTAAGCATAAGGTCTACCTTCCGGAGTCGATAGAAGGTATTATACGCTGTATGAATCCTAACTGCATATCTAATGCGGAACGTGAGCCGGTTATGTCTAAATTCATCACGGTAAGTGAGAATCCCCCACGATTCAGGTGTTTTTATTGTGAAAGAA
>JACGMN010000142.1 GCA_014061035.1 Candidatus Methanophagales archaeon
GGGAGCAAGTTAGAATTGCGTGAAGTGAATTACTGGAAAGATAGAGATGCACGGAGGAAGATAAAGAGGCGTGTAGCTATCATGCTGCAGCGCACGTTCGGGTTATACGGTGATGAGACAGTCATGAATAACGTCTTACATGCATTGGATAGCAGAAAATATCCAGTAGAGCAGCGCGTTAGAAGGGCATATGAATTGTTGAAAGCCGTAAAGATGATCCATCGAGTAAGCTTTCCTGCGAGCGATCTGAGCGGAGGCGAGAAACAGCGAGTGGTGTTAGCGCGGCAACTGGCATTAGACCCAATCCTAATGTTAGCTGATGAGCCGACAGGAACGTTAGATGTGAAGACGGGAAAGCTGGTGCATAAAGCGTTGATAGATAGTACAAAGGCTGGAATGACTTTGATAACCACGTCGCATTGGCCCTCTACAATTGAAGAACTAACTGAGAAAGCATTATGGCTGGATCATGGCGAGATTATTGCCTACGGCGACTCAAAGACCGTAGTAGAAGAGTTTGAGAAGCAAGTGGTAGGGATAGAACACGAGGAGCGGGTAAAGCTCGGAGACCCTAAGATAGAGATAGAGCATTGCAAAAAACATTATTATTCGGTATGGCGGGGGATGGTAAAGGCGGTAGACGATGTCACGCTTACGATTCATGAGAACGAGATTGTCGGGCTCATAGGCATGAGTGGAGCGGGAAAGACGACTTTAGCGCGGATTATATGCCAGGTAGACCCTTTGACCGGTGGTTCTATCAGGATACGAGTCGGAGATCGGTGGATCGAGGTAGGACGTGTAGCAGAGACCGGAGTGTGGTTGTCCTGGGCAACCAAGACAGAAGGCGCAGGTGAGCAAACAGCAACACGTGTCGCTATGTTACACCAGGAATTCTCGTTATATCCAAATAAGACTATCTTAGAGAATCTTACCTCATGCATCGGTCTGCGGCTGCCAATGGAATTAGGTGGTATGAAAGCAAGGTTCATGCTGCATGGTGTAGGGTTCAGTGAAGAAGAGGTAGAAGAGATACTCAAGAAGACTCATACTGAACTGAGCGTTGGAGAGCGGCAGCGGATAGCGCTCGCTCAGACCCTGATGAAAGAGCCGTCAATTGCCATTCTCGACGAACCAACCGGAACGATGGACCCGATAACAAAGAAGTTCGTTGCTGATTCTATACGGACAGTGCGTGAGAATTTGGGCATGACCTTCCTGATTGTCTCGCACGACCTTGATTTCGCTTACGATGTCTGCGACCGGATAGCGCACATGGAAAATGGAAAAATAACGAAGATAGAAGAATTGAAGGTGATTTAGTTTATGGAAGAGAAAAGAAAAGAAGAGATTTTAGGTGCAATATACCATTGTGTGAAATGTAAATTGTGTAGCATCTCTAATTTTCACCAAATCAGGAATGGGTGCCTTTATGTCCAAGCGGGCAACTCTATGGCTATCAAGCATTCTATGCACCCGGAAAGATGGAGATTTTCAGGGAGGTACTGGAGAGTGAGCTATCAGAGCCTACGGAAGGCTTATTTAAAGCCGTCTATGCATGTACGCTCTGTGGCGCGTGTTATGAGAAATGTAAGCAGATAACAAGTGTAGAAATAGAATTACCGGAACTGTTTGAGGAATTGAGGGAAGAGCTGGTAGAAAAAGGGTGGTTTCTTGAGAGTCATAGAGAGATTGCGGAAAAGATAAAAGAAACGAAGAATGCGTACGGCGAGGAGAAGAATAAATACGAAATAGAATCGCTCTACTACAAGGCAGATACAGATATTCTCTATTATATCGGCTGTACTCCCAGGTACAGAGTGCCGGAGATTGCAGATTCCATGCTGGAAATCTTTGATAAGTTGGGGACAAACTACCAGGTAATGGAAGACGAATGGTGCTGTGGCTCGGTTTTACTTAGAACAGGGCATGTAGAAGATGTGAAGGAGCTTATGGCGCACAACGTAGAGGCGATAAAAAGGAGTGGTGCAAAGACCGTTGTCTTCACATGCCCGGGATGTTTAATGACGTTCAAGAAGAGTTATCCAGATATGGGTCTCGAGCTGGTGCATTCTACACAGTTCTTAGCAACACGATTGGAAGATATGGATATGAAGAAGCAGGATATAGAAGTAGATATTTGTATAGCTGTTGGGATGCAGAATTCTGACTTCTGTTCTCTGACTTCTGACATATATCCTGTATCCTGTATCTTCATCGTACTTATACAAATACAGAAATTGTATGCAAAAAAATCGCAAACACTATGATAGAAGCTGCTAATAGGTAATCCTTCAGCC
>JACGMN010000040.1 GCA_014061035.1 Candidatus Methanophagales archaeon
GATGCGTTGAAACAATTAAATTTTTAAAAAATCCATCACCGACTGCCTGAACCAGACAGCTACTACCCACAAACAGGAACTTGACTCTTTACTCACACTTCGGTTTCAGAGTTTTGAGAAAGACTAATCTGTGGCGGTGTTGAGTATAATTTCGATATCCCTTCTCAAACCTTATTTCCTTCTCTTCCCGTGAGTACACCTGCTGACAATAGAGCGGAAACAACGCCAACCGCGGCGATATAGTTCCCAAATTGTGCGGCGATTATCCCTAATCCTTCAGGGGGCACTGGAAAATAAGCGCTGACGGCACTCAAATGGTAGGATAAAGTCTCAAAAACGCCTATTTCATTGTATATAAAGTATAACTTCTACCTAATTTAGACGCAGATTTACGCAGAAAACTAAATCCTGATTATCTGCGTTCATCTGCGTCCGATTATAAAATTTACTCCTTTTGTATGCCTTTCATCTTTACCTTCCATGCCTCAACATCCTCCACCGTCATCACATCTATCGCACCCCCTTGAAAATCTCCTTTCACCTCTCCCATCTTATCTTCTATCCACCCTTCCATCTCCAGGTATGCGCTCTTCAATCCTTCTATCACTTCTTCGTCCGCGTTCCACAGTCCGCGTTCATAAGCCTCCAACAACCTTCTCCCGACCTCTTCAAGCGCCCAGGGATTATGCTCCTCAAAGAACTCCCTCATCTCTGTATCCAGGACGAACTTCCTTGCAATATCATCGAATATCCAGTCATCTACCTCCTGCGTTGTTGCTTCCCAACCATAAACCCTGCCTATTCGCTTTGAGATGTCCCCTGCACCCTTGTACCCATGACGCTTCATCCCCTCTATCCACTTTGGATTGAGCAATTTCGACCGAACGACTCTTCTCACCTCATCTGCAAGGCTTCTTACTTCTATCTTATCCTGATCTCTCGTATCTCCGTAATATGTTGAGACATCATCTCCAGATATCTCTCTCGCAGCGGTTGTTAATCCGCCGTGCGTTCCAAAGTAGCAACAACAGCCGCATAGGTCGTATTCGTCTGTAACAGTCTTATTGAAGGTCAAATCAACAGTTTTAAGCTGTGATATAAGGCTATCGTGCGCCTCTCCACCAAAATTCTTCTTCCCGTATGCATATCCGTTCCAATGGATGAAGACGTCCGACAAATCCTTCTCCTCCTTCCATGCGGATGCATATACCGCTAATTTTACTCCATTCCCGTAAGTCCCGGGTTTACTCGCGAATATACGTGCAAATTCCGTTCCATCACCGGTCTCCGCCCCTGTCCCGGTTCCGTTCCTGTTTTTCTCCAATGCCAGCAGTGCATGCTTTCTCAAATAGTTCTTTTCCACGGGCTCATCAAGCATTGCAACTTCCTGTATCGCACCGTCCAGTAATTCGATGCAATTATAGAAGCAGTCTCTCGTAATCCCGCTCACACGTACCGTAACATCTATCCGCGGGCGTCCGAGCTCTTCCAGAGGAATTATCCGGTATCTGTTTACCCTTCCACCGTTCCAAACAGGCTCTACACCGATTAAATGCATTATCTGTGCGAGCTGCTCGCCATCTGCCCACATAATGTCTGAGCACATCCAGTACATTGCGACGTTCTCTGGAATCCTTCCGTTCTCTGCTTCGTATTTTCTTATCACGCCTTCTGCAAGTCGCTTACCAATCTCGTACGCAGCCTTTGTAGGAATCTTGAAAGGGTCAAGTGAATAAAAGTTCCTGCCTGTTGGAAGTATCTCAGGATTTCCTCTTGTGATCAGCCCCGACGGTCCTGGTTCGATATAGCCGGCATCGAATCCATGCAGCAGACTTCCCATCTCGTCCGATGCTTCTATCCTTGCAGAGATCTCCCTCACCTTCTCGCGTATGCGTATTAAGGAACCCGTAGTTTCATCTTCTTTACTCTTCAATTTATCGCCCAATATTCGTCTCGCGACTTTTAAAGCTGGTTCTTCTTCTTGTTCTTCTTCACTCAAGAATACAGCGATGAATTCTTTTGCAATGCTGTCCACCTCAGCTAAAGTCTCGCTCTTCGCATCTGAAGGCTGAATATCGAGTCCCAGAAGTAGAAAGATCAATCTCCTTAGCTCTGAATCGTGTCTCAATATCGAGTTGATCAACTCGATCTTTCTATCACCTTCCGGAACTTCGCCAAATATGTGCATACCATCAGGGATCTGCGTATTGTATATGCGAGTGATAGCAGTATGCGCGAGCTCGATTACTTTTTCAAAGGAATCTCCGCCGTCGCTGCCATCTTCCTCCGCTAACCTTTTATCCAGCTCTATCTCCTCTGATAGCTTTGTCTTCCTTATCAAATCGATAATAATATGCTCCAGAGCATGTGCTCTTGCCTTGTCCGATCTTTTTGTCCGGTTATATTCAGCAATCTGGTCTTCAAGCTCCTTTAAGTCGCCATACAGACCACTCTCGGTCATCACTGTCTGCATATGGTCTATGAGCGTTGCGTAACTCCTTCGCTTTGCGATTGTCCCTTCTGGAGGATTGTCTGAGTTGTATATGTATAGGTGAGGTAGATTCCCGATAGCTATGTCAGGATAGCAGCTCTCGGAGAGTGCGACAGATTTGCCGGGCAAGAATTCTAAATTGCCATGCGTTCCTACATGAACAATAACATCTGCGCCGAATACCGTCTCTAAGTACTGATAGGTTGCAAGATATTGGTGAGGGGGGGGAACTTCCGGGTCGTGTAGAATCTTGCAGACCTGAGCATCACAGCGTGAGCCTGCACAGCCCCGCTTCGGCTGAACGCAGACCACAGCATTTCCGTATCGAACGCCTGTTACCACGATCTTATTATCATAGACCATTGCAGCCGGGACGCCGTCCTTCTCTTCGCCAGGTGGATTGCCCCATGCTTCGCACGTCCGCTCCTTCACTTCAGGCGTAAGAGTATCAAACCATTTTTCATAATCTGTTTTGCTTATTAGCGCAAGTGCGCCGCCTTTATCCACGATCTCATCTACGGTCGTCCACCGAAACTCGGAGACTGCCTTTCGGGCCATAATATTCGCGATGAGCGCCTTACCATCTTCGGGTGGCTCAGGCTCGATAGAGTATCCCTTCTCCTTCATCTCTCTTAATATCCTCGCTGCGCTTTCCAGTGTATCAAGATGTGCACCGCATCCTACTGTTGCCTCAACGCTTGCACAGGGGTTATTATGGAGGATGAATGCAACTCTGCGGTCGGTCTCTGGTTTATCCTTGAGTACGATCCATTTTTTCAGTCTCGTCACGATCTTCTTCACACGCTCATCTATCTGCGTATGTCGCTTAAAGTCAGTCCTAGTTCCGTCATCACCATCATCATCACCATCTGACCTTGATACTACTCCCACGATTATCGGCTCGATCACTCCCTCCAATTCCGGCATTGCAACACTCCAGCCAACTTCTAAACTACTCAATCCTTGATCATCTGCTCTCCATTCTTCTTCGGTCCTGCGAATTGCTGTCAGCGGGTGGAATACCGGAACATCGAGTTTTTTCAGTGCATTGACAGAAGAGCCTTCACTGCTACCACCATGAAAGACCGATTGAAGATTGATGAGTGCATCTATCTCTGTCCTGTTTGTAAAGAGCGATTCAACGATTTCACCGCTCGATTTAGCACCTAATTCCTTATCTCCCATTCCATAACAGAAGACAGGGATCACGTCAAATTCGTTCTTCTCCAGTTCACGAATTACGGCATTCACGATCTTAAGGTTTCTGTTCACCCAGTATGTACGAGAGAAGAGAATGCCGACTTTGTGTTTACGCGAAGGCTTATACCACGTGAAATAGTCTTCTATGCTCTCGAAAGCAGTCTCGGCATCTGGATGATATATCCCCTGCCACATCGTCTCCACCGGATTCTCATATTTATAATCCTGACTTAAAACCTCTTTTCCGATGTATCTCAGCATATTCTTTATATTCTCTGCCCCGCCATAGAGATGGTAGGCATTGATCGTTGCAGCGGCTTCGAGGGGAACGTTTGAAAGCGACCAGAAGGATGAATTGTGTCCGAAAGAGACCACCGGTACTTCTTTATTCAATCTCTCTGCTATCTCATCCCAATGCTCGGCATTTGATGGATGTAAGAGGATGACGTCTGCGTTTGCGTTTGCAAGAGATTTTATACACTCCTTTCGCTTCTTCTTTTCTTCTACGTCGTGCGTAGACCAGACATTTAACTCTATTCCAAGCTCCCTACAAGCGTTAATGA
>JACGMN010000048.1 GCA_014061035.1 Candidatus Methanophagales archaeon
AGGTATATAAACATATCCTTTTATATTTTCTAAACTCCCATTTGACCGATAGGTATTCCTCATCACCAAAATTTACTTCTACCATTAATTCACCTCCATTTTTATAAGGTTTATGTATTCCTTCACCCGGGATATTCTCATCTCCAATGTCCGAGCGATCTCCTCTGGCTCCATCCGTTCACTCAACTTTTCTACTCTCCTGTATGCCTTAATATACCGGTCACAAGCTACCTCTGTGTGATTAATCTTCCGAGCGATCTCTGGAGTCTGATACCCCCGCTTATACAGTTCCAAAATGATGCTCTTATGAGTCATCGCCCTGCCAATATCATGGATCACTCCTCTTGTCGGCACAATCACGCCCGTCTTTTTCATATACTCATTCACCTGTCTGCTCACCATGCTGGTAGATGCGTGCAACAAGAACGCCACATCACTGTGTGTAAGCAACGCGCCCTGCTCATACGCTTCCATGAACAATCTCACGATCTTCTTCTCCCTGATCTCCCTCTCTGAGTAGCCCGCTTTCCTCAACTCCAGGTCATTCCTGGATATTAACGTTAAGACCACGGGTGTTAAAGGCGTGTTCTTACTATTCCGACCATAGCTGGGTTTACTCGAGATCTTGACGCCATACCACATCACCTGGCCAACATCAAGCTTCCATGGATCGCGGTAACATTTGTCCACAATATCCACAACGTCAGTGGCGAACATCTCCTGAATCTTATCCCCTGCGATAAACTGGTAATCTCGCTGAATGAGGTCTATTAACACGCCCTTCAAAGAGTTCGCCACCTTAGCATCGATCATAGCGGGGACGTTCATTGACTCCACCTCCCTGAGCTGCCTGATACCCCTATTTCCAGGGTTTCGCTCGGTACCGCGTTTTTTTTAAAAATAGCTCTAATGTGCTCTAACCGCTCCTTGTACTCTTGACCCGAATACTCCTCGATAAGCGCTCTGTACTCTCTAATTATCTTATCTGATAGACCTGTCACGATCCTCTGCTCTGCATCTGAGTAGCCTTCCTCGGTAAGCAGCAGTACCTTGGCGAAGTCTTTCACATAACGCATTATTGCTTCGCCACTGTGCTTAGTCTTCCTCTCTATCTCTGTGTACTCATCGCCTTTGAGATAAAGTTCCAGGATACGCTTCTTATGACTCACACCTGGTCCAATGTCCTTCCAACTACCTCTCGTTGGCACTATCTCCTCTTTATTCACCAGTTCCCGAATATGCCGAGCAATGGTCTTAATGCTCTCGCTCAAGAGGATCGCTATGTCTGCCTGGGTAAGTAAGGCGCCCTGACCGAGTGCCTCGCCCGCAATACGAACAATCCTGCGATTTAACAGTTCATGCTGGGTCTTACACGAGCAGTCTTCTGGTGCGTAAAGAGAGAGTTTGACCGCTACTAAATGCATTTCTTCTACCGGCACTCCTGGGGGAACCGCTTTCGAGACCGCGTGAAATATTACTTGACCCTCCTTTCTCTGACTGCCAAAGTAGAGGTCCAGGTAGGTTACGAACAATTCGGATAGCGATCTGCATACTGCACGAGGAAAGGCATAGTCCTGTCGTAGCTCGTTGTAAAACTGGGTTTCTATCCTGCGATTAAAAGTCGAGAGATATTCATTCGATATTTCAACAACCATTCTCATCACCAACGATACTTTGTGGGTAAGGTTGGTAAA
>JACGMN010000050.1 GCA_014061035.1 Candidatus Methanophagales archaeon
CTCATTCCGAACCCAGAAGATAAGCCCGTCAGCGTTCTTTGCTGTACTGCGTTGCGCGAGCACTCGGGAACCAAAGATCGCTGCTATGCTCATGATCACGTAACTACTCAGATTGTCAGGTTTGGGATTTGGGATTTGGGGTTTGGGGTTCGGGGTTCGGGATTCAGGGTTCACGGTTCACGGTTCACGGTTGTTCGCATTGCGCTCTTCATATTTCTTGTATAATACAAACACTAAATAACACTAAATACTAAACAAATCCAAATGACCAAAATTACAAATCCCAAACACTATGATTTAATAAGTTGTATTTGTTTAGCTCAGTAAAAATTTCAAGCACCAAGCATCAAATTACAAATAAATTTCATCTTGAAATAGAGAAGAAGGGGGGAGGAGAGATGGATGCTAACCTATCTCTCACAATACTTCTATTACTTTCACCGTAACAATCAGTGCGAAACTGAAAAGCAGCGGATAAATCGCACAACTCAGACTCGTAGCAAATGACCGCGCCTTTACAGTTGCGTCTACTGATATGCCCCTCACTACTTCCGTCTGTCCACTTCCACTTCTGCCTGCGTTCTCATCGCCGTATGCACTGAGCAGTTCCTTCGCGATGAGCAGCGCAATGAGGATAATAACACCAATAGTGCCGAAAGCCGCGAGTTGGTAACCGCCCGCCGCAGCGGCTGTTGTCGTTGTCGTTGTCGTTACTGTAATTAGCATTTTTTATCCCCCCCACTTATGCTATGCTTCTTCGCCGTTGCGGTCTTTTTATTCATGCTCATTTTGTTACCTCATTCATATGTATATCAGAGGGTATATATATGCTTTTCGGTAGTTTATGAATACAAAGTAAAAGAAAGAAGAAAGAGTGGGCTCGATGCGATTCGAACGCATGACCTCCGCCTCGTGAAGGCGGTGTCATAACCAACTAGACCACGAGCCCTATATTTATGGATAATTATATGATGATTTAAAGATCAGATGAAGATGAAAATAAAAACAATAAACGGTGGGCTTTGCGCTGTTAAAGGCGTACAGGCATACGGGATAAAAGAAGGGAGCAAGGGTTTAGCTCTGATAGAAGGAGAAGGGAAAGTTACGGGTATGTTCACGGCAAATAAAATAAAGGCAGCGCCGGTGAAGTTTACGGAGAAGCAGCTTGAGAATGGCAGAATAAGCGCGATAATTGCGAATAGCGGCTGTGCAAATTGTTTTACCGGCGATCAAGGGCTGAAAGATGCAGAAAAAATGGCAGAACTCGCTTCGTCTGCTTTAGGTATTGATAAGGCAGCGGTAGCTGTTGCATCTACAGGTGTTATTGGCGTAAAATTGGATATGGGACTGATAGAGCGGCAGCTTGGAGAAGTTGTAAAAAACTTGACTTCTGATGAAAAGGGCAGTACGGAAGCAGCGAGGGCTATAATGACGACCGATACCTTTCATAAAGAGATCGCGATAAGCATCGATATCGATCCAGGTACAGTGGTAATAGGCGGAATTGCAAAAGGATCGGGGATGATCTTCCCTCAGATGACCGCTACCGCTACCGCTACTGCTACAATGCTTGCTTTTATCTACACTGATGCATTCTTAGAGGACGAAGTTCTTAAGAGGTCTTTGAATGCCGCGGTCGAGAAGACATTTAATATGACAGTTATAGATGGAGATATTAGCACGAACGATATGGTATTGCTGGTAGCTACTGGTAAGAGCGCGAGCGTGAAGATAGGAGAAGCAGATTTTACTGAAGGGTTAACTTATGTCTGCCAGGAGCTTGCGAAACAGATAGCGCGGGATGGAGAAGGGGCAACGAAGTTTATCGAAGTGCAGGTAAAAGGTGCACTACCTATTGAGGATACACGGGCGATAGCACGCGCGATAGTCAAGTCGCCGTTAGTGAAGAGCGCGATTTTTGGTGAACGTGCAGACCTTGTCTGCGGTCGTATAATAGCAGCTATCGGAGGTTCTGCTATCACTACCACCGGAAGTTTGGGTCTAGACCTGAGTAGAATATCTATAAAATTGAAAGGAAAGGGACAGGGAAAAGGGAACGAGAAAGAGAACGAGAACGAGAACGAGAGAGAGAATTTAGACGATAAGGAGTTTTTAGCAGTGAAGAACGGTGAATTCATGGATTTGTCACAGTCTGATTTAGCGGTGGAGATAATGAGTGGTAAGGAGATATTCATTGATGTAAATCTCGGAACGGTAGCAGAAGCGGAGACGGAGACGGAAGCGAGAGCGTGGGGTTGCGATTTATCTTATGATTATGTACGGATAAATGCGGGTTAGGCTATGTATCTGGATCTTTGGAGTGATGTGATGTGAGATGAAGATAGAGAAGGATAATGGATAATATAAGAGAGATAAGAGAGAATGGCATAAAGTTACAGAAACTTTTGGGGTTGGATTACCCGGCGGTTGGCGTAAAATTGATAGAATCAAAGGAAGAGGTTCCTGATGGATATCGCGAACTCGAAGAACCAGTGAGACATTGTGAGATGATACAGATCGCGAGAAAAGAGGGTAAGAAGTTCTATGCTACGAAAGAAAAGCAGTCCTGTAAAGGCGGGGCCTATGCACTCGGAATATTACAGGAGCAAGAGGTACCGGAACCACTCAAAACCGGTAAATTATACTATGATTTAGGGAACTTTGAAACAGAAGAAGCGGGAAGAAAGACAGTAACAAGCATATTAAGGGTTAAAGACGCGATGTATGGCGCGGTATATGCGGCGTTAAATAATACAGACTTTGAGGCAGATTCCATTGTGGTTATCTGTACTCCGAAGAAAGGAATGATACTGACACAGGCGACATTATATAAAGAAGGCGGGGTATTCCAGACGAAATTCTCGGGATTCCAATCAGTATGTG
>JACGMN010000052.1 GCA_014061035.1 Candidatus Methanophagales archaeon
AATAGTCAAAAACCAGTGATATAATGAAGAGGAGGAAGCTAGAAATGACACACCACATTAGAAGAGAGATATTACCGTTCACCGCGATTGTAGGGCAGGAGCAGATGAAGAAATCGCTGATCTTGAATGCTTGTAACCCGCGTATAGGTGGAGTGCTTATCCGGGGCGAGAAAGGGACTGCGAAGTCCACCGCGGTTCGCGCACTTGCTGAATTGCTTCCAGAGATCGATGTAGTAACCGGCTGTCCTTTCAATTGCAACCCTTACGAGAGCGATGGAGAGGAGATCTGCGACCTCTGCTATGCCGATAAGAATAATAAGATAGAGGCAGAGATAGATGGTAATGGGCCGGAGGTAACAGCATCGCGGCGAAGAATGCGCGTCGTAGACCTTCCACTCGGTGCAACTGAAGACCGGGTCGTGGGTTCAATAGACGTTGAAAAGGCGATAAAAGAAGGTATAAAGGCACTGGAGCCCGGAATATTAGCAGCTGCAAATCGAGGTATCCTTTATATAGACGAGGTAAATCTTCTCGACGACCACGTTGCCGATCTAATCTTAGATGCGGCTGCGATGTCGGCAAACGTGGTTGAGCGAGAAGGTATCTCGATCTCCCATCCGTCTAAATTCATCCTTGTCGGAACAATGAACCCCGAGGAAGGCGAGCTCAGACCGCAATTGCTCGATAGATTCGGGCATCAAGTAAGTGTAGAAAGTATAGACGATGTAGATAAACGAGTGGAGATAGTGAAGCGAGTGAGAAGTTTTGAAAGAGACACTGTAGAGTTCAGGAAAAGATTCGATCCAGAACAGAAGAGATTGAAAGAGAAAATTCTGCACGCGAGAGAGATACTTAACGAGGTCATGATCAGCGATGAACTACTGAAACTAATCGCTGATACGTGTATTAAACTCGGCGTCAGGACACACAGAGCGGATATTGTTATAGATAGGAGCGCAAGAACAATCGCTGCACTTGCTGGTAGGACAAATGTCACTATCGAGGACATAAAAGAAGCGATGGAATTAGCACTGCCGCACAGAATGCGCCGAAGACCTTTCGAACCGCCAAGCCTCGATACCGAAAAACTCGATAATATACTCTCAGAGACAGAAAAGCAGCAGAAGGAAGAAAAGCAGAAAAAGAATAAACCGCAGCAAGAGCAAGAACAAGAACAAGAGCAAGAACAAGAACAACAGCAGCAGGAAGAGGAAATGCCAGGAAATCACGATACGGATGTGACTGATGCTGACGATGACGATATGAAACCAAAAGAACCTCAAAAACAATCTCTTTTTACTATCGGCGACCCGGCTGATCTTGATACAAGAGCAGTACGCCAAAAAGAGAAGAGAGACAGGATATACCGCAGGAAGATAGCAGGGAGAAGGATTCCTACACTTTCGCTTCGCAATAACGGAAAATATGTGCGTCATAGATTACCGGCGGGAGATATAAAGGACGTTGCGATTGATGCTACGATACGTGCAGCGGCACCGTACCAGAAAGAGCGAGGGGTTAGTTCTAATTCTAAATTTGATCGGGCAGTTGCAATTGTTATAAAAACAGCGGATATTCGGGAGAAAATTCGAGTAGGAAAAGTATCAACAGCAACGATCTTCGTTGTCGATGCTTCTGGTTCAATGGGTGCGAACCGGCGGATGGAGAGTGCAAAAGGTGCGGTTCTCTCTTTATTATTGGATTCATATCAACAGCGCGACAAGGTTGGAATGGTCGCGTTTAAAGGTGACAAGGCTGATGTGTTGCTGCCATTATCTTCAAGCATCGATCTGGCATACAAAGGACTGGAGGAACTTCCGACCGGTGGCAGAACACCGTTGGCTGCAGGTCTGGAAAGAGGATTGGATCTTTTGATCGCTGAGAAGCAGAAGGATGCAGGTGCGATACCTGTCCTGGTCTTGATTTCTGACGGTCGTGCAAACGTCACTTCATCAGATACAAATACAAATGGAAACGGAAAAAACGTTAGAATGGAATTGTTAGCGCTCGCAGAAGAAGCACGAGCTAATAGCATACATCTGATTGTGATCGATACTGAGGAAGTTAATAGATCGTACATACAGATGCAGCTCGGATATTGCAGGGAAATAGCTGCTGGCTCTGGCGGGAAATATTATTCGATTGCTGATTTAACATCGCAGGCAGTCTCTGATATTGTTATTGAGGAGCGAGAGCGGAGCGTTAATGAATTAATAAAATGACCGCAAGCTACGAGACATTGACTGGAGGACTGACAAAGAGCGATGAGATAAAAGCAGAGTACAAGAAATTTCTCGGAAGAAAACTCCTGCTTATTCTTTTCTCTCTCGTTGCAATAACGTTAATCGGAGCAGTAGCCGCAACGCTTGGCGCTTATCCTATTACAATAATAGAGGTCTATTCGATACTCTTTCGTGGGCTTTTTCACTATCCTGAGACGACAGCAGAGATTGTCGTCTGGAACTTGAGACTGCCACGGATTATAATGGCTATTTTAGCTGGAATAGGGCTCGCAATCGCGGGGACGATGATGCAGGGGATATTACGTAATCCACTTGCAAGCCCATTCACGCTCGGAATCTCCTCGGCTGCCGGATTTGGTGCTGCTCTTGCCATACTTACCGGTCTCGGTATCTTCGTTGGCGAATACCTGGTCATAGCGAATGCGTTCTTCTTCTCTCTAATCCCTACTTTTGTCATCCTTGGATTCACACGCTACAAAAGAGCGACACCGGAGACGATGATCCTTGCAGGTATTGCGATGTCATTCATCTTCAGTGCAGCAATCTCGTTATTGATGTTCTTTGCGGAACCAGAAGCGGTAAAAGAGGCTTACTTCTGGATGGTCGGCAGTCTTGGACGGGCATTGTGGGAGGATATAGCACCTGTTTTTACCATACTTCTGGTCTGCGTTAGCCTGCTTATGTGGAAGTCGTGGGACTTAAATGTCATAGGTGCCGGCGATGAGATCGCGCAGAGCCTCGGCGTGAACGTTGAGCAGAGCAGGAAAAGCATAATGATAATCGCTTCTTTGTTGACTGCTGGTATCATCAGCTTCACCGGGACAATTGGGTTCATCGGATTGGTCTCCCCGCATATCTGCCGAATGCTCATCGGAGGCGACAACAGGTTTTTAATTCCTGCATCGGGCGTTGTTGGCGCTGCCCTTTTGCTTGCCGCTGATACACTTGCAAGGACCGTCATGGCACCTATAATTCTTCCGGTCGGGATACTTACCACTACTATGGGCGGTCCTCTATTCTTGTATTTATTATTACGAAGAACGAAGGAGTTCTGGTAGAATGAGACTGAGAGTAAAAGATGTTGAGTTCAGTTACAGAAGCGTCCGGGTTCTCAATGGTGTCTCTATGGAACTTGCCGAATCAGAGATGTTAGGTATCGTGGGTCCAAATGGAACCGGAAAATCTACGCTTATCAGGTGTTTAAACAGAATTTTATCGCCGCAAAAAGGAACCGTACTCCTGGACGTCTGGGATATAAAAAAAATAAGGCTGATCGTGCAAGATATAAAAAAGATGAGTCTGATGGAACTCGCAAGAAAGATCGGGTATATCCCGCAGACCACTTCTCAGGTCTTTCCCGCTACTGTATTCGATACAATTCTTATGGGCAGACGCCCGCACGTTGGCTGGCGGAGTAGCGAAAAAGATACGGAAAAGGTTTTAGAGATGCTGCGGCTCTTGAATATCGAAGAGTTCGCTATGCGAGATATCAACGAGCTCAGCGGCGGTCAGCAGCAGAAAGTATTCATAGCGAGGGCGCTCACACAAGAGCCAGATATACTTCTGCTCGACGAGCCTACCTCTAACCTCGACATTAGACACCAGCTTGAAGTGATGGACATCATAAAGAACATTATTAGAAAGAAAGGCATCTCCGCGATTGTGGCTATCCACGACCTTAATTTAGCGGCGAGATATTCAGATAGGGTATTGATGATGAATAGTGGTAAGATATTTGCTGCCGGTAATCCTTCTTCTGTATTAACCCCCGCGAATATAAGGGACGTCTACGGCGTTGAGGCTGATGTGACGAATAACAGTGACAATGGAAGACCATATATTGTACCGATACGAGCTGTAAGAGAAGATGAAAGATGAAAAAAGATGAGATAGAACATATCGCATGGCTGGCAAGGATAAAGCTGAGCGAGGAAGAGAAGGAAGAATTGGAGAAAGAATTGAGCCCGATATTGGACTTTTTTGCACTATTAGACGAGCTGGATACGACAGATATAGAGCCGACACATCATGTAATTGGTGTAACAGACAGGGTAAGAGAAGACGAGACGAAGGAGGGGTTAAAGCAGTCCGAAGTGCTGCGTAATGTGCCACGAAAAGAGAACGGATATATAAGAAGTCCGCGAATATTATGATGATCTCTTCCTGAATTCGGTATAGCTACATTTCCCGCAGGAAAACCTATCTTTATGTTCTCCCAAAAACACCCCGGCTCCACACCGCGGGCATATCTTTTGCTTCCTGCGTAACCTTACCTTCCCCTTTACCTCACTCACGTCATAAAACTTATGTATTGCCGCCATTCTACTTTATTCTCCTCCTCCATCTCCAAAGTTACGTTTTATTATATATTCACGTTCTATCTCTCTCAGTCTCTCTTCGCTCTCATACACCTTTGCATACCCAACCGTTTCTCTTTTCCCGAATTCCGTTCTCATCTTATCTATTACGAGCAGGTTTGAACGGCATTTAAGCGCTTTTATTAAGGCATTCCGTGATTCTTCTCTGCTCGGAGAAGCGCCTGCGCCTGTACCTGTACCTGCTTCTGTCCCCGCTCCTTCTCCTTCATGTTTCAATGTAAAAAGAACTTCCGTCCTTCTCAGCAACTGATTCTCTCTTGTCTCTGTTATCTCTACTTCCATCTTTCTTATATTGTATCCTCAATTTTCTCAATGTAATATTTATAATATTTAACATCTTCCAAATGTAATCGCTCCTCGCTCATCTCACTTTCAATGCATGCCGTCCTGCCTTCTTCATTCCTAATTTTTTCGCGATCTCGGACCCTTCCGCATCTACAATCACTACGTATCCACTCCAATCGCTACTAAGCGAATTTGAACCGCAGGCGCATACTCCCTTTCCACTTTCCACTATCCTATGACAATCTCTACACGCCTTTTTCATTATTCCTCCTTTTTCTTTGTACTTCCCTTTTCTCTCTTCTTCTGCTTCTTATCTTTCTTCTCTTCTTCCTTCTTCTCTTCTTTATCCTTATCCTTATCCTTATCCTTATCTTTATCTTTCTTTTTCGCTTTCTCTTTCTCTTCCTCTTTCTTCTTCGCTCTTTCCTCTTCTATCCACTCTAATTTCCCCAAACCCGGCTGTCGCATTGTTAATCCGATCTTACTCTCACTCGGATCACGTTCATTGAGTGAAATTGCAACTATTCTTGCCCTTATTTTATCACCTTCACCTAATACTCTACCAGTATCCTTCGTGGTGAGTCTCGCGCCCTTCTCATCATACGAGATGTATTCGTCAGTAATTTGACTGATATGTAACAATCCATCTAACGGGCCTATCTCAACAAAAGCGCCAAATTCCACTATCTCTACCACTTCGCCTTCTACTATCTCCTGCATCTTGGGTCTGAAGACGAGCGTATCAAAGACCGTTTCATAATAAACACCCGCATCTCCTACCATTATCCGTCCTTCTTTTATATCTACAAGATCAGTGATCGCAATAAACAGCCCTATTTTCTTATCTAACCGTCCTTCCAGGCTCTCCTGCAGTATCTCCTTCGCTACGACCTGCAAGTCGTCATTCAATCTTTCTGGTGGGACACGAACATCATCTACTGCTTGTATTTTTATGTACATCTACATACGTCTTCCAGTTCTATTTCTATTTCTATTTCTATCTCTATTTCTATCTCTATCTCTATCTCTAATTTGCTTCTCTATTTCATCAACATGTATCCTTGTAGATATTACTGCGTCCGGGTTCAAAGAGATTGAGTCTATCCCGCATTCTACGAGGAACTCTGCAAAATCTGGGAAGTCGCTCGGTGCTTGCCCGCAAATTCCTATCTTTCTTCTCGGCTCGTGTTGATGCGCGGCTACTATGACGTGCTGCACCAACCGCTTCACCGCTTCGTTTTTTTCATCAAATAGATGCGCTATTATGTCTGAATCCCTGTCCAAACCAAGCGCTAATTGCGTCAGATCGTTAGAGCCTATGCTGAAGCCGTCAAAGACATCTGCGAATTTATCTGCAAGAACAACATTAGACGGTATCTCGCACATCACGTACACTTCCAGTCTATCTTCATCTTTATCTTTCTCTTTATCTTCCGCGTTACCACGTTTCAAGCCAAACTCTGCCATTGTCGCTATTACTTTTCTTCCTTCTTCCGGCGTCCTGCAAAACGGAACCATCACTTTGACGTTTGTCAGCCCAATCTCTTCACGTACCTTCTTTATCGCCTTGCATTCTAACCCGAACGCAGGTTTGAACTTCTTATCGTAATATCGCGAAGCGCCTCTCCAACCAAGCATGGGATTGTTTTCCTCAGGCTCGTAGAGATACCCACCAATTAAATTCGCATATTCGTTTGTCTTAAAGTCAGATAATCGTACAATCACCTCGTTTGGGTAGAACCCTGCGGCTATCTTCGCTATCCCGAGCGCTAAATTATCGATGAAGAATTGCCGTTTATCTGCATAAGACGCGCTTCTTTTATCTATCTCCTCAATTACGTTCGCTATCTTCTCGTCTTTTACCGCCCGCCTCTTCAACTTCTCATAGTCTATCAGTGCTGACGGATGTATGCCGATATAGGAATTGATTATAAACTCCACACGGGCTAAACCCACACCGTCATTCGGGATTTGTGCGTTGACAAACGCATTTTCTGGGACACTTGCATTGATCATTATCCGCGTACGGGGTCTTGGAAGAATATCGGTCATCTGTTTCTCTACACGGTATTTCAACTTTCCTTCATATATCTGCCCTATACCTTTTGAACAATCTACGGTAACCTCTTTTACAGCGTTTAAAACCTCGGTTCCATGATCTGTCCCGACGACACAGGGTATTCCAAGTTCTCTGGAAACTATAGCGGCATGGCAGGTTCTTCCACCTTTATCTGTGACAATTGCACTTGCGATCTTCATTATTGGCTCCCAATCAGGATCGGTCATTGTAGTTACTAAGACCTGCCCCGGCTCGAATTTGTGTATCTCGCTTGCCGCCTCTATTATATTCACCACACCGGACCCAATCTTGTGACCTACCGCCTCGCCTTCGATCAAGAGCTTGCCTTCTTCTCTAAGCGAATCTCTGTCCTCTTCAAGCACATACGTCTCGAAGCTGGTAATATCCCTCTGTGAATGTACCGTCTCTGGTCTCGCCTGGACGATAAAGAGTTCACCTGTTCTTCCATCCTTTGCCCACTCAATATCCATCGGCATACTATAAAGGTCTTCTATAACACAAGCCCATCTTCCGAGCGTGAGCACTTCGTCGTCGTTCAGCACAAACCTCATTTGATCTTCTTTCGTGACTTCCTTCTGCTCTGTTCTCCCTTCTGTTCCGTCTTCTGTATAGACCAGTTTCTTACTCTTCGTTCCCAGTTTCTTCTCTACAATTGGTTTAAAATCTCCCTTTAACAGTGGTTTAAAGACGTAAAACTGGTCAGGATTTACTATACCCTGCACGACGTTCTCGCCCAAACCGTATGCGCCAGTTATGTAAACCGCATTCTCAAACCCTGATTCAGGATCCACGGAAAATATAACACCAGCAGACGCTAAATCTGAACGAACCATCTTCTGCACACCAACAGAGAGACGCACGCTGAGGTGGTCAAATCCTTTACTCGCGCGATAGGATATCGCTCTATCAGTGAACAAAGAAGCGAAACATTCCATAACTTTTTCCAGGAGTTGATCTTCTCCCTGCACATTTAGATAAGTCTCATGTTGCCCGGCAAAACTTGCTGTCGGCAGGTCTTCTGCCGTTGCACTGCTTCTAACCGCAACGTCCACATTTTCTCCGTATCTCTGCTCCATCGCTCTATAAGCGGTTCTTATCTCTTCCTCGAGGTCCTCCGGGCACGACGCATTAATAATCATCTCCCTTAACTTACGACCTCTCGTTGACAAATTCTCCATATCGTACGTATCTAGACCTGCCAGCGTATCCACAATTCTATTACGTATTCCTGCCTTCTCTATCACATATTCGTATGCATCAGCGGTGATAGCGAACCCTGAAGGAACGTTCACACCCTTTTCTTGCAGATTTCTTATCATCTCTCCAAGAGATGCATTTTTACCCCCGACAAGGGCTACATCTCCTGATCCTATTTCTTCAAACCATTTCACGTATTTCATGATATGTATTCCCTCGATTTGATTTACTTTACAGCAGACTAAAAAAGTATCCCGAAAAAGGATTTGTTATAAACTTCTGCTTAGGTATATAAATAGTTTGTATTTGTATAGGTATGAGGTTTGTAACTACTCAGGTTGCCAGGTTCACGGTTCAAGGTTCACGGTTGTCAAGCTTGCGCTCTTCATATTTCTTGAGATTCTTCATATGGGTTTATGGTCATCGTTTTCTAACCGTGAACCATGAACCACGGAACTTTGAACCTGAGTAGTTACTGAGGTTTTAGGTGTTTGGCTTACGGAATACTCAAATACGCACGTTTTAATAGAAGTTAGGAATCAGAAAATACAGCATTGATAGCACCCCGGATTTCTGCTCTACATGCATACAGTGGATATGCGATAAAATATGCCATCACACTGCCCTGAATCAGCACTCCAATACCGGAATAATGCGTAATCACCGCTAAATTCGCAAATGACAGAAGAACAAAGAAGATTAGCAGTGTCCACCCGCCTTTCAAGCCCGCTGTAACAACAGTCGTGCTCGAATTCCCCAAATCTTCTTCGTAATCATTTATTTGATGCGTGAGTAACGCCACGCAACCAAGTATCAGAGCCAGGAACGCGACCAAAAATGTAAGCATATCTAGATCACCTCCTGCCAGTGTAAAACCTGCCAGAAAAGGAAAGAAGCCGAACATCAAACCATGAGTTATTACATCAACGATGAACCGTTCTTTAAGCCTTATGTATCGCATTGAATAGAGCGTGAGGAAGGAGATACTTAAGAGCGTGAATAAAAACCCTGTTAAGGTTAAGAGGTAGGAGAGTGCGATGGGAATTGCAAGCAGCAGAGCCATAAGCAGACAAGTTCCCGTTTTCGTTACTTTGCCAGCGGCAATAGGATTTTTACCATGCCTGACTTTTTTCGTATTCTGTCTATCTATCTCGACATCGAAATAGTTGTTTATAACGAACCCAAAGCCGATCACGCAGAAGAAGATTACGCCGACTAAAATGAGAATAGAGGGCGTAGCACCTGCTAAAAATGCGCCTATAATCGGAATAAAAATAAAGAACTTTATCCATTCCTTGACCCTCAACATTCGTATGTATTCTTTCACTTTTACTTTTACTTTCACCTTCACCTTTCCCGCTTCCTCATTATGCTCATTGCTCATTATATCTTATCTGGTATATAGTGGTTCATATATATGCATAAATATCTTCATATAAAATTTTAAGATTTTTCCTATTGCCTATTGATACCTGGTACGATCTCAAAATCAAAGAAGTTGAAAAGTGCAAGGCGAAGAACCGTGAACCGTGAACCGTGAACCCTGAACCTGAATAGTTACTCCTACCCTGTCTTTATCTCTAGAACATTGCTGACGCCATCCAGTATTTCGTGTATTTTACCCTTCACTTTCTTCCATGCTTC